>CAVFIY010000193.1:0-3828 GCA_963622435.1 Bacteroides uniformis
GGGGGCGTGGGTGTCCCCACCCGCGGCGGTTTGGAACAAACCGTTTGACTATGCTATGCCGAGTCCACCTTGTGCCGCTTCTGCGCTATTAGACTATGACCTAGAAAAAAAGTAGCACATCCGGCTGCCTGGGGGCGTGGGTTGTGGACTAAGGAATTCTTGCTCAGTCCACTGGACTTCGCTCGCTGCGGGCACTCAGTGTGCTGCGCACACCTGCCCTCCGCTTCACCCCACCCGCGGCGGTTTGGAACAAACCGTTTGACAATACTGTGCCGAGTCCACTTTGTGCCGCTTCTGCGCTATTAGACCAATTGGACTAATTAGCCCTATTAGTCCCATAGTACAGAGTCGTAGCATATAATTCTTAATTCATAATTCTTAATTCTTAATTATTAATTTAATCCCAATCCTCGCGGCGCAGTAGGCGATAGTCAGTCCTCCCAGCCATGCGAGCCACCGCACGACGGCGGGTACATACCGTTCCCCCTTTTCCCTTACCACCTCTTTCCGGTCGATAAACACCGTGTCTTTGCGCTCGACCACTCGTTCTTGCCAACGGTCGCGCCAACGGTCTATATAGACGGTGTCGCCGCGGGTGTATTCGCGGACGAAGATGCTGTCGCGGCGGTAGGTGCTATCCCGCACAGCGTTGCTCGTCCGGATGGAGTCGGAAGTACTCTTGTCGGATACGGTCGGTCTCGAGGTAGCGCATGCGCTCATGAGGAGGGCAAGGCACATCGTAGAGAGGAGCGGGCGGCGCGGGGTCGATGATTTCCAGATAGATAGTCTCATGTTTCTGTTGTGCTTGGAGGAGTGTTTGCGTGAACAGGTCTTCTATATCCCGTGAGGGGACGAGGATGCAGCCCGAGGAGTGCCGGGGTTTCGTGCCGACATGGAAGCGTATGCCCGTGCGCCCGGGAACGCTGTTGACGACGGGTAGGAGGCGTCTGAAGCGGGGTGATTGAGTTACATTGACGGTGTACCAGAGGGCGAGAATCTCGACGCCTTTGCGCTCGAGTGTATCCGCAAAAGGCTCGCCGTTGATGTACAGCCGCCCCCGTATCCCCTCCCCCACCAGTGTTTGACGATAAAGAGTAAGTAGCATAATGTTGTTGAGATGTTAGACCGCCTTACGGCTGTTAGACCGTCCCTTGCGGGACTGTTAGAAGTTAGACCGCCTGCGGCTGTTAGACCGCTGCGCTGTTAGAGGTTAGACCGCTCACTGCGTTCGCTGAAAGACTGATTCACTAAAGGATAACAGACGACCGTGCGCTTACCGCTGCCTGGGGGCGTGGGTGTCCTCACCCGCGGCGGTTTGGAACAAACCGTTTGACTGTGCTGAGGAGGAGTTCACTGCGCTTACCGCTGCTTATTAGCCCTATTAGCCTAATTAGCCCCATTAGTCCAATAGCCCCGGGTCAATTCCCCTGCAATTCTTAATTCTTAATTCATAATTCTTAATTCCCCCTGTATCGATACTTATAATCAATCCCAATAAGACTTCCGGCGAAGGTGAGTATCTCGCCGAAGGCGATGAGTAGGCTGTTGTCGAGGATGCCGGCAGGGGGAATGGCGATGCCCGCGGTGAGCAGTGCGCACCCGAAGGTGCACATCGCCACTGCGAGTATCAACTGTAACCCACCGCCACTGTTCCCGCCCAAGACTTCGACTCCGCCCTCCCAGACTCCCCCGACAGCGTCAGCGCCCTCAGAGAGGGGGACTCCGGATGCTCTGACACCCCCTCCTCCGGAGGGGCTTGGGGAGGTCCGGTCTTTACTGTTAGCCCCCTCTCTGAGGGGGTTGGGGGAGTCGGGTGTGCTATGCGGCAGCGTACACTTGCGAGAAGACATAGCCGTAGAGTGTTTTGTACTTGGACTGTTTGAGGAAGGCTTTTTTGTCTTCGAGGGATTGGGTAGGGTCAGCCAGACGGGTGTAGGTGGCTCGTACGGCGTTGCCGAATTTCTCGCGCAGTTCCTGTTCCTCGGCGCCGATGGCGGTGGAGCGTGGCGAGATGGTTTGTGTGTACTTGCGACCGGTGGCGGTGCGTTGTGCAAAGCCAACCGAGTGGCGTTTGCTTACTTTCCCGTGCAATGCCTCAACGGGATAGGCGTAATCTACTTTTGCCATAATGTTAAGATGTTAGATGTTAGAAGTTAGACCGCTGCGCTGTTAGACCGTCCCTGCGGGACTGTTGGAAGTTAGACCGTGCGTTTGCCGCTGCCTGGGGGCGTGGGTGTCCCCACCCGCGGCGGCTCGTCAGAGCCGGTTGACTGTGCTGTGCCGAGTCCTCCGTGTACACGTTCTGCGTCTATTGGACTTATTAGACTAATTAGCCCCATTAGTCCAATAGGAGCCGGGTCAATTCCCCTGCATGTTAATTGTTAACTGTTAATTGTTAATTGGTCAATTCCCACGCATGTTAATTGTTAACTGTTAATTGTTAATTAGCAGGTATTCTTTCGCGAATATATAGCCGCGGAGGGTGGTGTACCTGCTTTGCATGGCGAACTCCGCCTCGTACTTGGTGCGGGTGGTGGGGTCGGCGAGGGCGGTGAGTGCTGCCTGCTGCGCCTGAGCGAATTTGTTCTGTGCCTCTTGTTCTGCGGCGGTGAAGGGGGCAGTGCGAGGGTTGCATATCTTACCCGTATAACGGGTGTTTCCTTTCTGTGCGAAATAAACATCGCTGTGTGAACATACTTTGCCGTGCAACGCCGACAAGAGTTCCATTGGTACATACTTTGCCATAGGTGATATAAGATGTTAAGACCTCCCCAAGCCCCTCCAATGGAGGGGGTGAGAGAATTAGTTAGTTAATCGGATAAACGAGGTGCCTCTCTAAAAACACTGCAAAGGTACAATGAAAAGCCCGCCGTTGTTGGGAAAACAGTACCAATTCGCAAAGTATAATCTGCAATTTGTAAGTGCGCAAATCTCTAAATTGCCGCCTCAGTCTAACATCTAACAGTGAAACGCTCTAACCTCTAACAGTGAAACGGTCTAACTTCTAACAGTCCGCAGGACGGTCTAACCTCCAACAGCGAAGCGGTCTAACTTCTATCTACAAAAAACTACACTTTCCTCAACTATTTTGCCTCTCCTATTTCCGTATCTCGGCAAAAAGCCTTACCTTTGCGCATTCATTAGAACAAATCACTCATCGGAACAAATCACTCATCGGAGCAAATCACTCATCGGAACAAATCATTGCGTTATGCAGTTGGACGAAAATTGGAAGGACATCGACCTCAATGTGGATAGCCTGTGGATAATGGGTCCTCGTGCCAAAGGCGGCAAACGGGAGAACAATTACCACGGCAATTTTGCGCCGCAGATACCCTCCGAGATGATACAGCGTTTCACCAATCCGAACGAGGTGGTGTTGGATATGTTTATGGGCAGTGGTACGACGCTTTACGAGTGCGAAACGCTCGGGCGGCATTATATAGGATTCGATATCAACGAACAGATAATCTCGTATGTGCGGGGCAAGATGGCGGACTGCAACACCATTCGCTATTGTATCGAGGACTGCGACATTACGGACACGCTCGAGGTTGAATCCCGCCTCCGCACCGACCTACAAACAATCGGTGCCGAACAGGTCAGCCTTATTCTTTCGCACCCGCCCTATATGGATATTGTGCGTTTTACCGAACACCCGGAGGACTTGTCGCATATCGATGATGTACATCATTTCATCGAGGTGTATATCCAATCCGTCCGTAATGTATGGAATGTGCTGAAGCGCAAGGGAACATTTGTGTTGGTCATCGGCGATGCTTACAAAAACAGCGAGGTTGTGCCTTTGGGCTTTTACCTGATGAATGC
>CAVFIY010000193.1:3838-4532 GCA_963622435.1 Bacteroides uniformis
GATGAATGCCATTCAAAAATGTTTTGCCTGCCAACTCAAAGGCATCGTAGTAAAGGATATGGTTAATAATCGCGGTAAAATCGGAACGGAAGCCATTCACCGCTATCGTGCGTTGAAATACGGTTACTATATTTTCAAGCACGAATATATCTTTGTTTTCAAGAAAATAAAATAGAGAATGAAATAAAATCTACATATACACAATAGTATTCACGGCATATATCTTAGAGACAAACGGCAAACTAAAGAGAAATGAGATATATGTCCCTACTATCCGCGTCTTCACGGCTTTGTGGGGTATTTTCTCAAGTTTGCCGACTTTGTCTCGTACTCTGCATACTCGTGTTTTTTTAGACCGGTTAGTTTTTCTATCCGGTCTTTTTTTTGCACATAACAAAATAAACAGAATATGAGTAAAGCAGATGATTTATTAAAGGCTTGCCAACGCAATTTGGGCAAATGGACTTGTGGTTACTGTGGGTCTAATAGTAACCAACCCGCTGCAACTTTCCGTGAACTTAAAAAGCGTGGGTATGAATTTGAAGAGTGTAGCCCCAATCGATGGGGGAAAGAAATGTATTGCCCTAAATGCGGCGCAAACCGTACGCATTATAAGTTATTGTGTTTAGAACCCGTACAACCTGAACACAAACGCTTTAATATCGACAACCAAAGTAGAATAAGGGTTATAAGT
>CAVFIY010000194.1:0-4498 GCA_963622435.1 Bacteroides uniformis
TATGAGCAACACATCAAAACGCAGCCATATCAAACAGGGGCGTATGGTCATTGTAGCCGACCTGTACAAGCGAGGGTGGAGCGTACGCAGGATAGCCGATGAGGTCAAGGCTCGTATGGGAACAACCTGTTCTATTCGCACTATTTGGAACGACATTCAAGACTTGCTCAAAGAATGGCAGTCAACTCGTATCCAGGATGTGGACGCTCGTTTGCAACTTGAACTTGAACGCATAGACGATTGTGTGGCAGAATTATGGGAGCAATGGGACAAAAGCAAGGAGAACTACGACCGCGAAATAAACAAGCGTATAGGTGTTCCTGTAGAGAGTGGCGGCAATGGTAGTGAACAAGCGACCATACAGACCGTTCGACGCGAAAACACCGCAGAGAACATTGTCGGCTTGGGCGACCCACGATACATGGCGGAGATACGCCAACAACTCATGGAGCGCAGAAAATTACTTGGACTATACGCAGCGACAAAGACGGAGGTAACAGGTAAGGACGGTACTCCGCTCGTGCCACCACAGCAGATGTCAGAAGAGGATATACTAAAAGAGATTGAGCGTATCAAAACAAGCCGCAAGAACTAACTACCGCTATGGACTATCAAGTGAGTATGAGGCTGTTAGAGTTAGAAAGAGAACTGCACCGTAGGGACGCTATTGAGCGTTTCCCTGTGTTTCTCGATTATACCTCGCCTGCCTATCAACGGCAGTGGTTTCATACGCTGATAGCACAAAAGTGTCAGGAACTGCTACAAGGTGTGCTGCCTACAAGCAAACTGATGATATTCGTACCACCTCAACACGGCAAGTCGGAAATAGTCAGTCGTAAATTCCCTGCTTGGGCATTGGGGCAGAACCCATTACTGAAGATTGTAGGCACTTCCTATTCGGCTGACCTCGCGCAGCAGTTTTCACGAGCCATACAGCGCACTATTGACAGCAGCGAGTACAGAGAGGTATTTCCGAATACTTTTCTCAACAACCAACGCGTCAAACTCGACACACAGCGCGGCTGGTTACGCAATGTTGATATGTTCGAAACGGTGGGATATGGTGGCTTCTACAAGGCAGTGGGTGTGGGAGGTTCGCTCACAGGTACACCTGCTGACTTGGGCATCATCGACGACCCTATCAAGGACGCTCTGGAAGCCAACTCGGAAACATATCGCAATCGTGTGTGGGACTGGTACACCGATGTCTTTCTCACTCGTATGCACAACAACTCAAAGCAGATACTCATTCAGACTCGCTGGCATACAGACGACCTCGCAGGGCGATTGCTTGAAAGAGAGGGGGACAGTTGGACGGTGGTCAATATTCCTGCTATTCGAGAGGACAACAAAATGACGGAAGACCCTCGTCAATTAGGCGAAGCACTATGGGAGGAACGGCACAGCAGAGAAAGGCTTTCGGAGATAGAGCAACGCTCGCCACGAACATTTGCAGCCTTATATCAGCAACGACCGACCTTGATAGGTGGCAACATCATCAAGCAGGAGTGGTTCAAGCATATAACACTCTCGGAGTTCAACCGATTGCACCACGATGAACCGATAGTGTTCTTCATTGATACCGCCTACACGGATAAGGCAGACAACGACCCAACGGGAATAATCGCTACCTGTAAGATTGGCAACGATATGTATATCACGCACGGAGAAAAGGTGCTTATGCGCTTCCCTGAACTCTTGCGTTTCCTGCCGCGCTATGTTCAGCAACATGGCTATACCAATCGTAGTACAATACGCATCGAACCCAAAGCAAACGGCATTTCAGTGATTGACCAAATGAAAGAAACAACAGGTCTGAATGTAACACAGACCCCAAGCCCGAAAGACAGCAAGGAAACACGGCTCAACGCTGCTTCGCCGACTATAGAGTGCGGTCGTGTAATACTTGTGGACGGAGCGTGGAACGAAGCATTTACAGAGGAGGTCTGCGGCTTTCCAAGCAAGCCTCACGATGAGTATGTCGATGTGCTATGTTACGCCATTGACTACCATATCAGCAACCCTTACAAGCCCATAAATCGTACACGGCTGGCACGACAAGTCTATTAACAATTCAAAAATATCGACTATGACTATCAACGAAATCATTGCGCAGCAGCGCAACGGTAAATCTATCATTGCAGACTTGAAAGAAAAGTCTGTGATTGTTCCTGCATGGGGCGGACGCAACGGTCTGCAACGCGAATACGACCCGCGCCGACACCCTGTGATGAGCCACGCACTCTACCCCGACATTGTGCAGGACGACGGCACGCTCGATCGCGTTACGCGCATCACCTACGACCTGCAAAGGCTCGCAGTCAAGCGCATGTCGGAATTGTGCAATGGCATTCCTGTCAAGCGCATATACCGACCAGAAAACGACCGTCAAAAAGAAGTGGCGACTGCAATGGAGAAAATCTACAAGTGCAACCGCATCGACAGCCTAAACACCGAACGCTGCACAATGCTGTTCGCAGGTTGCGAAGTGATGACTCTTTGGTATGCAACCGAAAACCGCAATATGGTGTATGGTTTCAATTCGCCGTTGAAACTCCGATGCCGTAATTTCAGTCCAATGCTTGGCGACGAACTCTACCCGCTATTCGACGAATATGGCGATATGATAGCGATGTCCGTCGGCTACACACGCAAAGTGGGCGGCAAAAGTGTCAGTTTTTTCGACACCTACACCACCGATACACACTACAAGTGGAGCAACGAGGAAAACGGATGGACGCTCGTTGAGCAGGAAAATTACACTGTCGGCAAAATACCAGCCGTCTATATGTGGCGACCGACACCAATATGGGAAGACACCAGCCGCATCGTGTTCGAGATGGAATGGGCAATGAGCCGCAACGGCAACTACTTGCGCAAAAACAGCAAGCCGCTCTTTGTGGTGATGGCCGACGAGCAAATCGCATACGGCGACGAACCCAACGAAAACGCCGAAGCGCGTGCCATAATGCAATACCCCAAAGGCTCGACCGCCAACTATGTTACGTGGACACAAGCCATCGACAACCTCAAATTTTACATCACCGAATTGCGTCAATCGTTTTTCACGCAACTGCAACTCCCCGATTGGAGTTACGAATCGATGAAATCGAACGCCATGTCGGGCGAAAGCCGCAAACAACTCTTTATCGATTGCCAACTGAAAGTAAAAGACGAAGCGGGACGATTGATGGAGTTCTACGACCGCGAAGTGAATGTCGTCAAATCGTTCCTCAAATTGGCAATGGGGCAACAATACGCCAACGACATCGACGCGCTGCCCGTTGAAAACATCATCACGCCATTCACCATCACCGACGAGGGCGACACCATCAACCACCTGCTGACAGCCAACGGCAACAAACCTATCATCAGTCAGCGCGAGGCTATCGAGATGTATGGCGCATCGACCAATGTGGACAAAACACTACAAGAGATACAGGCAGAAAGTGCCAACGACAGTTTTGGTCTGACTCTATAACACAATGCCGCGCATCAATAATCCATACGAACGCCAACACATCAACAACCTTGCTCAATACGCCAAGTTGATTGACCAGATTTTCAAGGCGGCTGCCCAAGAAGCGGCAGCCATTGGCGTGTCGGTGAAAGGCAAAATAAGCCCCCCCTCGCTGTTTTCTTTCGACGACTATCCACTTACCCAGCGCATGGTGCAATCGTTGCTCTCGCGGCTCGCTAACAGCGTAGAAGCGGCAATCGTGAATGGTATTGAAGCCGAATGGACGCTTGCAAACAACAAAAACAGTGCGCTATCGCGGCGTGTTTTTGGCGACAATGTAGGGCGGCTCACACAGGCGCAGTATCGCCGCTATTTTTCCACCAACGATGACGCTCGGCAAGCGTTTCTGCAGCGCAAGGAACAGGGGCTGAACTTGTCAGAGCGTGTTTGGCGATACGCCAACGAGTTCAAAGACGAGATGGAACTCGGAATTGATGTTGGCATTCGCAACGGATTAGATGCCGATGCCATGAGCCGCGAATTGCGCCAATATCTGCGCCAGCCCGACAAGTTGTTCCATAGGGTACGCGACGAACACGGCAATCTTGCACTGTCGAAGCGTGCGGCAGACTTTCATCCAGGACAAGGCGTGTACCGTTCATCGTATAAGAACGCCCGCCGCCTTGCCGTTACTGAAACGAACATCGCTTACCGCACAGCCGACTACGAGCGTATGCAGCAACTCGACTTTGTGGTGGGCATAGAGGTGCGCCTATCGAATAACCACCCAATGCCCGACATCTGCGACGACCTGTGCGGACGCTACCCAAAGGATTTCAAATTTACAGGTTGGCATCCACACTGCCGCTGCCATATCGTAACCATACTCAAGACGGAAAAAGAACTCATGGCAGAGAACCAAGCCATACTCAACGGCGAAGAACCTCCGAAAGACAGCGTGAATCGCGTGAACGATGTGCCACAGGCTTTCACGGATTGGATTACGCAGAATGAAGAGAGTGCGAGAAGAAGCACGTC
>CAVFIY010000195.1:0-1109 GCA_963622435.1 Bacteroides uniformis
GCGTCCGCTTCTGTCGGCGGAAAGTGCTGTACGGATTGACACTGGGCAGGTTCTCCACTCCCGAATTGACGGTCAGTCCTTTGTATTGTTTGTCATTTTCCGGGTGTTTCATAGCACGGTACAGATATAGCTTTTTGTATTCGGTATAGCTTTTTTGTATTGAGCCGACAAAGTTAGTATTTTTATTTTGAATAGGCAACCGATTGTTTTGAAAAAAGGTATTTTATAGTTTTTTCTTATCTATTTTAGCAATGCTATCCCTAAAAAACAATAGGAGCAAGCTCATCGAGCTTGTTCCTATTGTCGGATGTACTTGTGTGCTGATTATCCGCCGAAGTTATCGAAGCGAATCATATCGTCTTCTACGCCCAGCGAGTGGAGTAGGTCAAGCACAGTCTTTGCCATCATTGGAGGACCGCAGAGGTAGTACTCCACATCTTCGGGATTTTCGTGTTGCTTGAGATAGGTGTCGCCCATCACAGGTGCAATGAAGCCCGGTGTGTATTTTACGCCCAGTGCATCTGCCTTGGGATCGGGACGGTCGAGTGCCAAGTGGAAGTGGAAGTTCGGGAACTCCTTCTCCAACTCGAGGAAGTCGTCGAGGAAGAATACCTCGTCGATAGCGCGTGCGCCGTAGAAATAGTGCATTTCACGGTCGCGTGTATTCAGCGTCTTGAGCATATGCATAATCTGTGCGCGGAGCGGAGCCATACCGGCACCACCGCCGACCCAAATCATCTCACGCTTGCTGTCGAATACAGGGTGGAACTCGCCGTAAGGACCCGACATCATTACCTTGTCGCCCGGCTTGAGCGAGAAGATATAGGTCGAGGCGATACCGCAAGGCACATCTTGGAACTCAGGCCCGTTCGGGCATTGGTCTTTTGGCTTGAACGGCGGCGTGGCGATACGCACGGTCAGCGTAATAATATCGCCCTCGTCAGGATAGTTCGCCATAGAGTAGGCACGAATGGTAGGCTCGGTGTTTACTTGATGCAGGTTGAACAGCCCGAACTTCTCCCACGACGGGATATAGAGATCGCCAATCAACGAGCGGTCAAAATCCTTGTAGTAGATGTCGTATGCGGGGATACGAATCTGTGCATACG
>CAVFIY010000195.1:1119-4493 GCA_963622435.1 Bacteroides uniformis
TACGAACCCGGGATAAAGTCCATGTGTTCGCCCTTCGGCAGTGCCACTTTGAACTCCTTGATAAAGGTAGCGACATTCTTGTTGGAGATAACGGTACATTCCCATTCTTTTACGCCGAGAATGGACTCGCTGACCTTCATCTTGATGTCTTCTTTTACCTTCACTTGGCAGCCCAAACGCCAATGCTCTTTTTGCTGCTTACGGGTGAAATGTACGGTCTCGGTAGGCAGAATTTCTCCGCCGCCCTCAAGCACTTGGCACTTGCACTGACCGCACGAACCTTTACCGCCACAGGCAGAAGGCAAGTGTACGCCTGCTTCGCCTAAAGTGGAGAGGAGTGTCCCGCCGGCAGGCACTTTGTACTCCTTGTCGCCGTTGATTGTAATGGTTACATCACCCGAAGCCACCAAGTATTTCTTGGCAACCAGCAGGATGATGACCAATAGCAGTATCACGCCCAAAAAGACGCCCACTGCCCAAAGAATTGCTGTGATATTCATTGTTGATTGTTGCTTGCTAATTATATATTCAAACCAGAGAAGCACATAAATGCCATTGCCATAAGACCGGCGGTGATGAAGATAATACCCATCCCTTGTAGCGGCTTTGGAATGTCGCTATATTCCAGTTTCTCGCGGATACCTGCCATACATACGATAGCCAACATCCAGCCCAATCCGGAGCCTAATGCAAAGGCAAAAGCATCACCCAAGTTGGCAATGGCTTTGGTATTGACGGGGTCGAGCAAGATACGCTGTTGCATAAAGAGCGAACCACCCATGATGGCGCAGTTGACTGCAATCAGCGGCAGGAATATACCGAGCGACGAGTAGAGAGAGGGAGAGTATTTCTCCACAATCATCTCCACCAATTGCGTGATAGCGGCAATAACGGCGATGAATAGGATAAACGACAAGTATCCTAACCCCAGCGGATTGAGTACATGCACTTGCAGCAGGTAGTTGACCGGCAGGGTCAGTACTTGTACAAAGGTGACGGCTATGCCCAACCCCGCACTGGTCTTGACATCTTTCGATACAGCCAAGTAGGAGCACATACCCAAGAAGTATGCGAAAATCATATTGTCCGCAAAGATACTGCGGATAAACAAACTTAATGCGTGTTCCATATTATTTCTCCTCCTTATTTATGCTTCTGTGCGCCCAGATAATACAACCTACTAGAATCAGTGCCATAGCGGGCATCATCATCATACCGCAGTTCTCGTAGCAACCGCCGTTGGCTACATACCAACTCTCGGGTATGATACGATAGCCGAGCAGGGTGCCTGCGCCGAGCAATTCCCGAATGAACGCAATGATGACAAGTATGATGGCATAGCCGAATCCGTTGCCCAGACCGTCCAGGAGCGAATCTTTTACATTGTTGGTCATGGCGAATGCCTCAAGGCGTCCCATTAGGATACAGTTGGTAATGATAAGTCCGATATAGACGCTCAACTGCATGGCGATGTCGTAGGCAAAGGCTTTCAGTACTTCGCTTACGAGCGTTACCAAAGCGGCAACGACTACCAATTGTACGATGATACGAATACGCATCGGTATGGTCTTTCGCATAAGCGATATAACCACATTGGACAGCGCAACGATTATCGTTACGGCAATACCCATTACGAGGGCGGGCTTCAGTTGTACGGTAACCGCCAACGATGAGCAGATACCCAATATCTGTACGACTACAGGGTTGTTCTTGTTGAGCGGACCGAGTAGAACCTCTTTTGTTTTCTCTGATAACATAGGGCTATTTCTCCTTCTTTGTGTTGATTACAATGACTCCGCCTTGCAGGGTTTCGTCGCTATACCCGGCTACTGCTTCTATCTTCTCGATAGCCGCCTTGTCCTTGATGACCTCTACCGAGTGAATATCCTCCGGAGCAATGCTCTTGATGTCGCCCGTGAATACCACACCATCGACGATAGTGACGGGTGCTGCTTGGTCGTCCAAGAACGACTCGTACGCGTGGAGGCGGTTGTAGAGCATGTCGCTCACACCGGTCGAGGTGATAGTGGCTCCCGATACGGCATCCACCTGCTCGGCACCATTGTCGGCCGCCTTGCCTGCTTTGAGTACAGCCACCGAGCAAAGTTCCCCTTGTGCATTGCGGATGTGCTTGCCGTTGAACTGGTTGCGAAACTTGTCGGTTACAATCTCCGCACCCAAACCCGGGGTCTCGCTCTCGTGGTTGAAGTTCACACCGTAGATAGTGTTCTTGTCCGCATCGAGTGCTAGATAGCCTCCGATACCGCCCCAAAGACCGGTACCTTTGAGTTCTATCACATACTTGGTCTCTCCGTCAATGGCGGCCACATACACGGGGAGTCGCTCTGCTCCTACAAAGACCGTGTCTTGTACCAA
Source organism: Bacteroides uniformis (assembly GCA_963622435.1). Lineage (GTDB taxonomy): Bacteria > Bacteroidota > Bacteroidia > Bacteroidales > Paludibacteraceae > Colicola. The sequence continues at coordinate 3,496 of CAVFIY010000195.1, forward strand.
CGACAGGTACAGTTCGGCGGGATTGGTGTGCGAGTAGTCCTGATTGAGAGCCACCAATATCTGTTTCTGCTTGTCGAGCAGGGCATTTGCCTGTTGGCGGGGGCTGAGCAACTGACTTGCCAGAGCCAGCAGCACTGCCACAATCACCACAATCACTATTGAATACACAATAGTGTAGGTGTTGCTGTTGGTGTCAAAGCCTTTTTTCTTCTGTTCGACAAACACACCTTTTTGGTGGCACTGTGGGCACTCCTCCGGTGCGGAGTTTCCCGTGTGGACATAGCCACAAACGGAACATACAAATTTCTTTTGTGCCATATTTAGTTAGTTCTTTTGTTTTCTATAAATAATATCTTCTAATTCCCATTTGTCTGCGGCGGACAAACTTGTTTCTTCCCCGTCTATCTCAAACCGATTGACAAATACAATGCCTTCGCCTTTTTTGTATAGAATTAATTTAGGAGTAGAACATTCGTGATTAAACCTTTTCGGGATATACTTTTCAATATAATTGATATATTTATTCCCCTCTACAGGACCTCCATAAGGAATAAAAAATCCTTCCTTTTTTATGTGACGATATTGTTCATCATACAAAGAATCGGACAACATAACAAAGTTGTTGAATGAACTGTCAAGTTTTTGTACATCCTTGATGCATAGATAAGTATATGATGAGTCCGTAGCACGCTCTGTTAATAACACATAAAAATGAATAGGTAACGAATTACAGAATTGGAAAATTTTGGGAAATTCTTTTCTACTATAATCACAATAATAACTATAGGTGCAGAACATAGTATAATCTAAACTATTCGTATCTGTCAATTGTTGCAACTCTTCAGCATTTAACTCGGGGATAGTATATGTCACATGCTTTTCTCCAGAAGAGCAAGATAGCAAGCATAGAACTAGAAAAATACTTATTCCGATGTATTGTATAAAGAACCGCATAGTCATTATGCACTGTGATTAGAGAACTATAACATTGAGACTTT
>CAVFIY010000196.1:0-4477 GCA_963622435.1 Bacteroides uniformis
GGTTCATATAGTGGAAATTGTTCACATCTTGCAGACGCATCCAGTTGGCTTTCAGCCCCTTATCTTGACATAGATGTACTCGCTCCGCCACGGCATAAAGTTTGTTAAGCGCCTCTTGCTGCAAGTCGTTGCCCACATAGACGCTCAAGTCCTTTGCCTCTCCGGCCCACGTCAAGGGATAGGGAGCCGAAATCGGATCGCCGGCAGTCATATTTTTAGCGGCCTCCGAGGGCGTGCAGAAGCCCATTCCACGTTCCAGCACATAGAACGGCAGCGCCTTCAAAAATTCGAACACGCCGGTGCCGGCTGCCTGACGAACGCCGAAGGTATCCGCTCCCACCCATATATTTATCAGGTCCTCGCCTTCCGGCAGCGCCTGCAGTTGGTTCGCGTACTTCTCTGCATCCATCGGATAGTTATACCATCCCGGGTCCGAGAAATGGAAACTCAGCTCATCGCTCAGGCCCATGTTGCGCACTAGCATCTTCATTTTCGGTGCCCCCGCTGAGGTGTACAGATAATTCGGCGACTTCCAACTCAGTACATGTTTAGCGCCCTCGGTCAGCATTACCCGATAGCCCTGCTTGTAGAGGTTGTATGCCAACTCATCCGTATAGAGCAGCTCGGTGTTCCAAACGGCAGACGGTTTCACGCCCAACACATCGTTCACCACCGCAGCGTGCTTCTCCAGTTGGTCGAAGAACTCGTTCAGGTTGTATTCCGACGCCAACGAGTAAGCAAACGGAGTTGCCAAGAACTCGACGCACTTGCTTGCGGCAAGGTCTTTGAGTACGTCAATTATCTCCGGCGTGTACTGTTCAAACAGCTCCAACATCGTGCCGGAGATAGACAGTGCACAATGGAACTTCCCTTTCGAGAGGTTCACCATCTCGCGAAGTGTCTGACAGAGAGGCATATAGGAGGTATTCACCAGCCAAGAGATATAGTCCTCTGTCTGAATGTCATCGTAGTAGTAATGGTCTTGACCGATATCAAAGAACCGATAGCGTTTCAGCCGATACGGCGCATGCATCTGAAAGCAAAAGCATATATTTTTCATATCTGTATGGTATGTTTTAATTCGTAGAGTATTGATTTACTGTTATTTTCCTTATGGAAAGGCTTCTTTGAGGCGCGTGCTGTGCCGCCTCGCAAAAGTCCCCTATATATTATAAGGTGTGGTTTATCACCCCGTCGTAGATTCGGCGCACCTTCAGCCCCGCATCGTACCAGCGGATGTTATTCACCTCGCGCTGCCCCTCCTCGTGGAGCGACTTGTACATCGCCGGGTATTTGACAATGGCGTAGATAGCGTCCGCCATCGCATCAATGTCCCAATAGTCGGTTTTGATGGCGTGGTTCAGTATCTCTGCGCAGCCCGACTGCTTCGAGATAATCGCAGGGCAGCCCACTTGCATCGCCTCCAGCGGCGAGATACCAAACGGCTCACTCACACTCGGCATGATATACACATCCGACTCCGCCAGCAGTTCTTGCACCTGCCGCCCCCGCATAAATCCGGGGAAGTGGAACTTATCGGCAATGCCTCGTTGCGCCACCAGTTCGATCATTTTCGCCATCATGTCGCCGCTGCCCGCCATCACAAAACGCACCCCGTTTGTCTTTTGCAGCACACGCGCAGCCGCCTCCACAAAGTACTCGGGGCCTTTCTGCATCGTGATTCGCCCGAGGAAAGTCACCAACTTATCCTTGCGAGGGTGTTTCTTGAACTCATTGGGGTTTGCTAGCGGCTCTACGGCATTATGCACGGTCGACACCTTGCGCGGGTCGATGCCGTATTTGTCAATCACGGTCTGCCGCGTCAGGTTGCTCACGCACATGATGTGGTCCGCCTCGTCCATGCCTCGTTTCTCGATGGCGTACACCGTCGGGTTCACATTGCCTCGGCTGCGGTCAAAGTCCGTCGCGTGCACGTGGATTACCAGCGGTTTGCCCGAAATGTGTTTGGCAAAAACACCGGCGGGATAGGTCAGCCAGTCGTGCGAGTGGATAATATCAAAGTCGAGCGAGTGCGCCAGCACCGATGCCACCGCCTCGTAGTTCCCAATCTCCTCTATCAGGTTGTCGGGATAGCGCCCCGAGAACCCCACGCAGCCCAAGTCGTCCGTGCCGATTCGTCGATAGTCGTATTTGATGCCGTCCCGCAGGTGGAAATACTCCTCGGGCGACATTTTTCCCTCCATGCGCTGACGGACATAGTCGTAACTATTCTCTTTCCACACAATCGGCACGCTATTCGCCCCGATGATTCGCAGGAACGATTGATCCTCATCGCCCCAAGGCTTGGGGATGACAAAAGTGATATGCATATCGGGTTGCTGCGCCATTCCGCGCGTCAATCCGTAACTCGCCGTACCTAAACCTCCTAAGATATGGGGCGGGAATTCCCACCCGAACATAAGTGCTTTCATTGTATCGTAGTCTTCCTAACTGTCTGAATTATAAGGTATTTCCTTCTTCCGGTGCCTCTTTGTAGCGTTTGAGCGTATCCATTACGGAGATAACGGATGCCACACTCGGGGCAAAACTGATGCCGCCGTGTCCGCGGTAGGGCGGGTTGCCGTCGTATAGTTCGTTGAGCGTACCAATGCACAGTTCGCTCATCTCGCGCTCGTAGCCCACCAGCAGCCGCTCCATAAAACTCAGTCCGCTATGCTTATATACGCGCATGTATGCCCGGGCGTAAGCGGCTATCGATGCCGGCCAAATCGGGCCGTTGTGCAGGTTGCGGTCGCGTTCCAACTGCCCGCCCACATAGAACGGACGGTAGTTCCCGCTCTTCGGTGACAGCGTGCGCAAGCCTCTCGGCGCCAGCAGTTCTTTGGTGCAAATATCCACCACGGCTTTCATCTGCTTTTTGTCCAGCGGCGAATAGGGCAAGCCCGCACTCCAAATCTGATTGGGGCGCACCTCTTTGTCTTGGTAGTCATTCACCACATAATCATACAAATACAGTCCGTTCCAGAAGGTATGCACAAAGGCATCGCGCACAATCTCCGCTTGGTATTCCATCAGGTCGGCTTGTGCATCTCTTCCCGCCTCACGCAGCAGTTCTTCCGTGAATTTCAGTGCGTTATACCATAGGGCATTTATCTCCACTACATAGCCGGTGCGGGGCGTTACGGGGTGTCCGTTCTCTATCGCCGACATCCATGTGACAGGGCGTTCCGTGCCGTCCACCCATATCAAACCGTTTTGGTGCACCCACGCACGGGGGTGATTCTGTTTTTTGTAGAAGTTCACCACCTCCATGCATATCTCGCCGTATTTCTCCGCCGCCTCGTAAACCGTGTATTTATGCGCATATTTTTGCAATGCGCGTACAAACCACAACAGCGCATCGGGGTCGTCCATGCCCGTCATCTTCACTTTGTCCGTCTCCCCTGCCATAAACGCCCGCACCTCTGCGATGGCGGTTTGGTCTATTATCGCCTCCCAGTATTCGGGGCGGTCAATATCGAGCGTACAACTCGGCGTCGAGAAGAACGCAGCCCGAGCCGAGGTGTGATACCAAGGGTACCCCTCCAGCATGTAGCACTTGTCGCCTTCCCGCTTGTAGAACTGCGCCGCCGAGTTTTTCAGGCAGGCAAACATATCCGTGCGGGCATTGCGGCGTGTCAGCTCTTTAGCCCATATTGTTTTCAGTTTCTTGGTGTCCGTCTCCGTTATGCCGGCCGCAAAAATCACGCTTTCGCCTTTGCGCATCGGCAGTTCGAAATAGCCCGGCACCATCAGGTCTTCCTTATATTCATAGCCCCGTTCCCGCTCTTTTTGGTACTCAATGCCTTTGTACCAAGTCGGCTCGTGGTGATACTCCACCGCCTTCGAAAACTGCATATACAGATTCGGGAATTCGGGATACATCTTGTTATACCGCCCGTTCTCGCACTCGTCCATGTTCGTGTTCGCGCGGTTGTTCTCGTGCGTCAGTTCGTTCACCGAGCGGAAAGCCAAGAACGGCTTGAATCGCAGCACCGTCGGCGACCCCGCCTCGAGCAGGGTGTAGCGAATCAGCACGCGCGGCTCGAAGCTGACCAGCATACGCTCTTTGGTCAGTATCACGCCGCCCACCCGATAGGTGGTTTTCGAAATCACCTCGCAGTCAAATTCACGGATGTATTTGTGTCCGTTGGGCGAGAACGTATTCTCTCCGTATTGGTGCAGTCCGAGGTTAAACTCGGCGCCGTGTTGAATCACCGTCTCGTCTAACGAACTGAGCAGCACATAGTTATCATCGCTCAATTCGGGCAGCGGCAGTACGAGTTGCCCGTGGTATTTGCGTGTATTGCAATCCACCAGCGTCGTGGCGTTGTACACCCCGGAGCGGTTGGTGCGTACCATCTCTTTCTGCAGCGAGCGCTCGAGATTGGTCAGCACCGTTTTGTCAAAATTCAAGTATCCCATATTGTAATTGTATTTTCCCTGTATTATTTTTTCGGTTATTGTTTTCGACACA
>CAVFIY010000197.1:0-4438 GCA_963622435.1 Bacteroides uniformis
CAAGTCCTTATAAGTATAATTGATACTACCCTTGAGCGACAGACCCAACTCCGCACGGAGGTTCTTGTTGTAGTTCTTCGTCACAATACCCGTTTCCTTATCGGTCTCGTATTTCCAAACGGAGTATTTATCCTTAAGAGCATACTCCAAACCGGGGATGCCGTTCTGCTCTACATATATAAGGTTACCGTCTGCGTCCTTTGCGTCTGCGTAGTTCTCACTCATGCGTTTGCTGACATAAACGCTCGTCAGACGCCCTGCCACCGGCGAGAGATAGACCGAGAAGATGTCGTTCGGTTTCCAGTCGATACCGACCGAGATGTCGATGTACGACGGTGCCAAGAACTTCGAGATGATAGGGTCGAACGCTGCTGTACCGTTGTAGTTACGACCGAGGTCGAACTGGCTCTGGAAACCGCCCAAGACGGTGAGGTACCAAGTCTTCTCGAACTCCCAGCCGAACTTCGTAGTGAAGTTAATATGGTCGCTCGACTTCTGGAACTTGTCGTTCGCTTGGTCTATCCACGACATACCGTACTCCAAGTCCAAGTTCGTATCCCAGGCGATGTTATTCTCGTGGTAGAGCAAGCGCAGTTTGGTAGAAGCCACGGCGTTCACATTATTATTACCACCGGCAGCCCAGTTCCACAGCCCCGTTGCGGCGGCATTCAGCCCGACAACGCCGGAGAATTTCCAGGCTTTCTCGCCCGTATTGGCGTTCTTAAGGTCGCCCGCAGCGGATTGTGCGGCAGCAGCCTGGTTCTGTACGGTAGATTTATTTACCTCTTGTGCGAAAGTGATTGTGCTAAACAAGCAGAGCGTAACAAGTGTAAAAACCTTTGTTTTCATTGTGATTATGAAAAGAATAGAATAATGATTGATAGTTATTTGTTGTTCTTACGCAGGCACACCAAAGCGCACCTGCACAAATTGTGTGCAAAGGTACAAAAAAAATCGGACATACGCAAGAGTGCAAAGACAATAAAAGCAAAAGGAGCAAAAGCCACCCCGCAAAAGGGGTTAAAAGAGGACAAAAAGAGATAAGAATGTACTCAAAATTTGGTGGGTCAAAAGAAAAGATGTACCTTTGCACCCGATTTCGTTCGTTTTTGTAATCGAACTCCAAAGTTATAATTGTGCATCTGCATGATACTGTGCGCCTTACGCATTGTGTATCACGCATTGAGCAATGACATCGGAGGGTTTGAATAAAGATAGTATTTAGACCGGATAAGATGGTGGGGAGACCTTCCGCTTATCCGGTTTAGTGTGTGTGTGTATTAGACCGCTGTCGCTGTTAGACCGTCCCTTTGGGACTGTTAGACCGCTGCGCTGTTAGATGTTAGATGTTAGACAATAGAATAAGTATATGAAAGAGACATTGAATTTCGGAACGGAACGGGTGGATGTACTCTTCCGTAAAGTGTTCATACCCACTGTATTAGGTATGTTAAGTTTGTCTGCCGTAACAACCATCGACGGCATCTTCGTAGGACACGGCGTGGGCAGCGAGGGCATCGCCGCCGTCAATATCTGCGTCCCCCTCCTGATGTTCCTCCAAGGCGTGGGACTCATGGCGGGCGCAGGCTGCTCGGTCATGACCTCGGTCAGCCTCTCCCAACACAAACACAAAGAGGCACGCGCATTCGTCACACACGCCATCGGTTTCGTCACCCTTATCGCGCTGATAGTCATAGGAGTTACAATGACTATGCCCTACACCGTCGGACGGTTGCTCGGCTCGTCGGAACACCTGATGCCATATGTCATAGACTACCTCGTGTGGTTCGCCCCCTCCCTCCTCTTCCAGATGTGGTTGGAGGTCGCCCTCTATGTCATCCGCCTCGACGGTGCACCCCGCCTCGCCATGTGGAGCAGTATCCTCAACGCCGTACTGAACGCCCTACTCGACTGGCTCTTGATATTCCCGCTCGGCATGGGCATCAAAGGTGCCGCCATAGCCACCTCTATCAGTTGTTTTGCGGGCGCAACACTGGCGATGGGCTATCTGCTCTTCTTCGCCAAATCGGTGCGCTTAAAACGCCCGCAAATCAGTCTGCGGGGCGTGCGTTTCTTCGTGCAAAACACTGTAGAACAGTGCCGTATCGGGCTGTCGGCTTTCCTTACGGAGACCACCATGGCGATGCTGTTCTTCGTGGGCAACCTCGTCTTCATACACTACTTGGGCGACGACGGCGTGAGCGCGTTCGGTATCAGTTGTTACTACCTGCCGTTCATCTTCATGATAGGCAACGCCATTGCACAGTCCACCCAACCGATTATCAGTTACAACTACGGCATCGGGGACACGGCACGCATACACGAGGCGTTGCGTCTGTCGCTCAAGACGGCAGTGGTCTGCGGCGTACTGCCCACCCTGTTCTTTGTCTGCACGCCCCGCCCGCTGGTACGCCTGTTCCTGCCCCTGAACACCCCCGCGGCACAACTCGCCATCGACGGCTTCCCCTACTATGCGGCGGGCTTTGCATTCCTTATGCTAAACCTCTCACTCATAGGCTATTACCAAAGTCTGGAACGGGTGCGCCCCGCCATGTTCTTCGCCCTGCTCCGAGGGATAATCTTCCTCGTCCCCTGCTTTGTCTGCCTGCCGATGCTGTTCGGCACACACGGGATATGGTTCGCCCTCTCCGCCTCTGAAATACTGACATTCTGCACTATCGTTGCAATGCACTACAAGACTACATCCCCCAAAAAACTAGAACTCTCCCCAAGAACCTCCCCAAGCCCCTCCAAGAGCACCCCACTGCGCAAGGCTTGCGGGGACCCCGCGGCGGGAGGGGGTGTTAGCACACAGAAACCCCGCTTTTAGTAAGTATTGTGTGTAAAAAGTAAGGTGGATGCAATGAGGATACAATGAGGATAGGTGTGTTGCCGCAGACAATTATACAATTTTTCATACATAAAGGAACTAAAAGAGCAGGGCAAGAACAGGGTAACATCAGGGAAAGAACAGGGAGATGTTACCAATTAGGAATTAGGAATTAGGAATTAACAATTAACAATTAACATGCAGGGTAGGAGCAAGTAGGGTCAGATGGATAGAGCGGAAGATACGGGGAAGAGCATACACTACTGATTATAAGCACCCTACGCTACTAATCCACAAGAATACGGAAAGACCGCTCCACGCACAGCAACACCTCATCGGACAAAAAGTACCTGCTAAAAGGATGAAAAAAGTGCCTTTTTTACCCGTTTTTGGGGCGTAATGTTCATTTTGCAGTCTGAAATCGTTCGGAAACCCTGATTTAATGGGGTCTGCAGCGATTTAAGGTGCTTGAGACAAAAATCGATGAACAAAAGTGGTCTAATAGTCATTTGCAGTCTGAAAACTTGCGAAAGTCCGATGAAATCAGTGCATAGAGAGCATAAAAGTACCCCAAAAACGATGCATTGAAGGAAGGTTAGATTGAAGCATACGCCATTAAACATTAAAAGTTGGGGATTGCGTAGTATGCGGCTTGGGGAGCCGCGTAATAATTGAATTTTCGGGGAGGTATGAGGGGGGGGCAAAAGCCAGACTGCAAAATGACTATTAGAAGGATATATACCCTTTTACAGACTGCAAAATGACTATTAGGTCGTTTTTGGGGGCATTTACTTACTCATATTCCCTCTTGCTTGCTTGCTCACTTACCCACTTGCTAAATAACTCATTTACAAACTAAAACACGAAGTAGAGGGTGAGTAGGTGAGTAAGTAGAGTAAGTTGTTTCCTATATATTTATATATACATGTATGTGTATAATAATATAGCGTTTTACTTACTCTACTTACTCACCTACTCACCCTACATACCCTCTATAGATGACTTTTTTTGAAAAAAGTGCGCATGATTACCAACAACGACACCGTTTTTGTTGTATCTTTGCAGCGGATTTGGAGGCAGACCGCTGCGCTGAAGGACACAAGACCACTGCGCTGAAGGACACAAGACCGCTGCGCTAAAGGACATAAGACCGTCCCTGCGGGACTAAAAGACTGATTCACAAAAAAAACGCTGCGCTGAAATCCGATATTAGTGAATCAGTCTTTCAGCGCAGCGGTCGTTTAGTCCCGCAGGGACGGTCGTGCGTCGTGCGTCGTGCGTCTTTCGTCGTATGTCTTTCAGCGCAGCGGTCGGTGTAGTCTTAACCGACAACACCGCTGAAGCCCATAAATGCCATAGCCAACAGGCCTGCGGTCAAGAGTGCAATAGGCGTACCCTGCATGGCTTTAGGCACTTTGCTGAGTGCCAACTGCTCACGAATACCCGCAAACAGTATCAGTGCCAGTGAGAAGCCGATAGCGGTTGCAAAAGCGAACAGCGTTCCGGTCAGCAGATTATGGTCGAGCGCACCGGGGAGTTTGTTCGTGCCGTTCGCCACCATAATAGCCACACCCAAAAGGCAGCAGTTGGTGGTAATCAGCGGCAGGA
>CAVFIY010000198.1:0-4425 GCA_963622435.1 Bacteroides uniformis
GATTAGTAGGTTTTGTCGCACTAACACTCCAACTTGTGACAGACCACCATTTAGTGCTATCGTTACAGTTAGCATTACGCCCTACAGTCAGTTGTCCGGCATCTTTATCAAAACTCTCATGGAAGATGAGGGTGGCGTGGGAGGTGAGACATAGTGTACATAGGAGTACAAAAAGAGTCAATGTTTTCTTCATAAAACACAATCAATTAAAGGTTTAACATATACCTTACGGCTATACACAATTACACGATAGTTGTCCTATCTCTGCTCGTCAAAAAGGGACGATTTTGAGCAACAGACTATCAATGTGGCGGCAAAGGTAGTACTTTTCGTTTACATACGCAAATAAGGGCTGCATTTTCTCTGTAAATCAGTAATTTCTTTGTTGCTCAAAATCGTCCCTTTTAGAGCAACAATGCCACGCACTCCCCCTTGCCTATCTGTACCCCATATACAGTATCTGCTGCAGAAACTTCCCGTTTCCGCAGCAGATATTCTGACTTATAACTACAAGTATTTTCTGTTACCGCAGTAGGCACATTCACTCACCCAGGCGGGTAATTTCTGTTACCGCTGCAAGTACTTTCTGCCCTTTTGAACGATAATTCCTCGCTGCTCTTCGGGAGCGGGAACACCTAATAGCGTATAACGCGGTGCAGCCTCGTCGGCAGCGGTCTGCTCTATCTGTGTCGGCTTGGGGTACAGCGTCTGCGACACCAACCACAGCGTTACCACATCGCGGTCGTAGGACACAATCGCCTCAATACGAGTCGGTTGCCCCTCTATCACCGTGCCGATATTGAACTTATCCGCAGTGGCGTACACCGTGCCGTTCCACGCTGCCTGCTCGTCCTGCAGCACGACACTGTCCAGCACCACATAGCGGCACACATCCGCACTGTCGAGCGACTGTAAGTTGCTGTCCGCCAAGCACTCCGTCTTGTGCGCCGCCACAGTCCACGCCTCTGTAGGCAGCAGTTCGGGGACACCGTAGTAGTTCTGATAACGCCCCCGCACGCCCGTCAGCACATGCCCGTTCTCCAGCCCCGAGCCGTAGCGTTTGCCGTCTGCAGTCCCCGTGTCGTAGAGCAGCATACTGCCTGTCTCATCCCGCACGAAGATGTAACGGTCGTACTTCTTTGTGACTACCACCTCCCCGAGGCAGGTCGTTGCATAGTCCGCCTGTGCGACCGCCTCGGCGACAGTCAGCAACGGCGTAACTTGCAGCAGAACAGTCGCATAGACAGTAGTATCGGGAGAGGAGAGAACAAGCGTATCGAGGTATTGCCCCGCCTCGGACACCGAGTAGGACACCGTGAGGTCATCGCCGTAACGGCTCAACGAAGAGGCAGAGAGAACGAAAGGCGCACCGTGCTTCAGGCTGACAGCAATGTCGCCCGAGAGATTGCAGGCATTCACCCGCACGGTCTTACTGCCCGAAATGGTTGAAGATGAGAGGCATACATCGCCGAAAGAGACTATCGGCGCAAGGATAACAGGCTGCCCGCTCGGGGGAGCAGGCGTTGCCCGATAGAGTGCCACAGGGGTGTACTTCGCCGCCTCTGCATAGCAGGAGAAGATATCGTTCGTGGCGTTGTATAACAGCGTGTTCGCATCGCTAGTGCCCTGATTGACAATAGTCGCCACACCCTCGGGCGTTACAGAGATAGACCACAGCCCGAACGCCCCGTAGTTGGGCGAAGTGTACTGATTCCACGCTGCCAGGCGGTTCTTGGTCTTACCCCCGTTTGCCACCAGGTACGCCTCTTCGTAACGCAATTCGTCTTGGAAGATAAAAGACGGCGTACCGTCCTCGCCTGCCACCTTGCGGAGTGTGTAAATCGCTGACTCATTGGGCGATACGGTATTGCGCTCTGCGTCGTACGCCCCCGCAATGGCAGCGATATTGTTCTGACTAACCTCCTCGTTGAAGTACCCGAGCAGTTTGCAAGTCTTGCCGTCCGCCACGCCAATCATCACCTGGTCGGAGTCCTCCAACTGCGCAAGGTCGGTCACCAGGCGGTAGGTGGTCTGCGTAAAGTCAGGCGCAACACCGTCGGCGGAATAAATCGTAATGGAGTTAAGGTAGATAGAGTTTTTCGTGCAGTTGACAGTCAGGCGGATTTGCCCCGTCTGCTCCTCGGGCAGGGTGAGCGTAAAGTCCGTGTTCGTATTGGCAATAGCAAGTGCGGTGTCAATGGGCGCATTATCTCCTACCTGCACGCACAGACTGCCCACGCCCTTTGTAGTGGTGGCATAGTTAAAAACAAGGCGGTGTACTTGATTGAAAGTCAGCACCGAAGTGGCACCCGCACCCGAGTAGTTCTTTGTCACCTGCACCCCTATTTGATACATCGGGGAGTAACTCTCCCCCGCCTTATCACACACCCAGCCGTCCGTCTTACCGTCACAAGCAACAGTACCCTGCTTGCTCGCCCACGCAGCAGAGGTGAACGAATACGAAGTAACGCCCGCCGTCGCCGACACAGTCAGCACCAGAGCCAAAACCAAAGAAAATGTATGCTTCATTTTAATTAGGAATTAGGAATTAGGGATTAGGAATTAATATGCACCGTATGCTCCAATTAACAATTAACAGTTAACAATTAATATGTCTAGTATGCCATTATACATAAGGTACTATGAACACACTAACAACAGGGTAACATCAGGGAAAGAACAGGGAAGAGTATCTGTTAGCACTTCCCTTGAGGACGCAGACGCTGTTGGGGAAAGTTCTATCCTCATTGCATCCTCATTGTATCCACCTTGCAAAAGTGTACTTTCGGAGGCATTACCTCACAGCCGAAGACAGTCTAACCTCCAACAGCGCAGCGGTCTAACTTCTAACAGCGAACGCAGTGAGCGGTCTAACATCTAACAGTCCGCAGGACGGTCTAACTAGTACGCTAGTGCGAACACCACTCTTCCTTTCGACGGTTTGCCTGTCACCATGCACTTACCCGGCTCGTTCTTATGCCCCGGCAGGTCGTGCAACGGAATACAACGAATCGTCGCCTTTGTATCCGCCTTGATTTTCTCCTCCGTCTCCGGCGTTCCGTCCCAGTGGCAGAGCAGGAATCCGCCTTTCTTTATCTCCTCTTTGAACTCCTCGTAGGAGTTGACCTCGCGCGTGTTCGCAATGCGGAAATCGAGCGCCTTCTGATAGATATTGTGCTGAATCTCTTCGAGTAACGCGGGGATATGCTCCGTCAGCCCCTCGAGCGAGATAGTCTTCTTCTCCATCGTGTCGCGGCGGGCAATCTCAATCGTGCCGTTCTCGAGGTCGCGGCTGCCCATCGCCAGGCGCACAGGCACACCTTTCAGTTCATAGTCGGCGAACTTGTAACCCGGCGTGTACTTCTCCTCCGTATCGAGTTCGACACGGATTCCCTTGGCTTTCAGCGCATTGGCTATCGGGTTGAGTTTCTCGAGCAGAGCGGCGAGTTGGTCTTGGGTCTTGAATATCGGCACGATAACGACCTGAATCGGCGCCAAATGCGGCGGCAGAACGAGTCCGTTGTCGTCCGAGTGGGTCATGATGAGCGCCCCCATCAGACGCGTCGAGACACCAAACGAGGTCGCCCACGGGTACTCGTATTTGTTCTCCTTTGACAGGTACTGCACATCGAACGACTTGGCAAAGTTCTGTCCGAGAAAGTGGCTCGTGCCGGCTTGCAGCGCCTTGCCGTCCTGCATCATGGCCTCCATGCAGTAGGTCTCGACTGCGCCCGCAAAACGCTCGTTGGGCGACTTGGTGCCTTTCACCACGGGCAACGCCATCACATTCTCTGCCACATCGGCATAGACTTCCAACATCTCGTGTGCGAATTGGTCGGCCTCCTCGCTCGTGGCGTGTGCCGTGTGCCCCTCCTGCCAGAGGAACTCCGCCGTACGCAAGAAGAGGCGGGTGCGCATCTCCCAGCGCATAACATTGCACCACTGATTGCACTTGATGGGCAGGTCGCGGTAAGACGAAATCCAATTCTTATAGGTGGACCAAATAATGGTCTCCGAGGTGGGGCGGATGATGAGTTCCTCCTCCAGTTTTGCGTCTGGGTCAACCACCACGCCGTTGCCGTTGGGGTCGTTCATCAGGCGGTGGTGCGTCACCACGGCGCACTCCTTGGCAAAGCCCTCCACATGCTCCGCCTCGCGGCTGAAATACGACTTGGGGATCAGCAGCGGGAAGTAGGCATTCTTCACGCCATGCTCCTTGAATCGCGTGTCGAGGGCAGCCTGTATACGCTCCCAAATCTCGTATCCGTAGGGTTTGATTACCATACAGCCGCGCACGGCGGATTGCTCCGCAAGGTCGGCCTTCACTACCAATTCATTATACCACTTCGAGTAATCCGTCGCCCGAGGGGTCAGTTTCTGAAAGTTTGCCATTTCTATAATTAACAATTAACAATTAACAATTAA
>CAVFIY010000199.1:0-4413 GCA_963622435.1 Bacteroides uniformis
AGTCCGCTCAAGTACGAGCAGAGGGTAGTAATGGCAATCAGGATAAGGAACCGCCAGTTCCACCACCCGTAGAATACATAACTCGCCACGACGACAAACAGGTTCTGCCACAGCAGTTGCCGCTTGCACCCCCGCAGCGCATAATCGAACACAAACCAATACAGCAGAAACACCAGCGGCAAGAACACCGCAAACTCAAAGGAATTGAATAACATATTTATTGGATGAACAGAATGATATACAGACTATTATAAGATTGGATAAGTTTATAATGTAAATCGTATAAAGAGAACGAAATAATGCGTTTATGATAATGCAATGATTTGTTTATGATAGCGAAATAATTCGGTTATGATAAGGCAGTCGTTAATTGATGGAGTGGCGGAGGGCGCGTTGGAGTTCGCGGCGGTCGTCTTGCTCACGGAGGGATTGGCGTTTGTCGTAGGTGTGCTTACCTTGGCAGAGGGCTATCTCCAATTTAGCAAAGCCTTTCTCGTTGATGAAGAGCCGCAGCGGGACTATCGTTTTCCCCGTATCCTTGACAGCCCGCTCCAGTTTGCGCAGTTCCTTCTTCTGCAGAAGGAGTTTGCGGTCGCGCTTGGCATCGTGGTTAGCATAACTGCCGAAGCGGTACTCCGTGATATGCATTCCCTTAACCCACAGTTCGCCCGCATTGAACTGACAGTAGGTATCCGCCAAAGACGCCCTACTCTCACGAATGGACTTTATCTCCGTACCAAAGAGTTGCATACCCGCCGTATAACGGTCGAGTATCTCATAGTCGAAAGTGGCACGGCGGTTCTTTATATTAACATCACTCTTGAGGCGCATGGGAGTCTTCGGGTTCGGGGTCGGATAGGGGTTCTTCTGTAATAGTAATACCTGCGGCAGGGATTTCTTGCTGTTGGACTGCGGGGTCGGTCTGTTTCAACTCGACGCGTTTATACTTCTTCTGACGCTGCTGCCAACGCTCACGGGCGTACTGCTGCATATCGATGACGGTATCGCTCTCGTCAATGATTTCCATACCAAAGATAGTCTCGATGATGTCCTCCAGGGTCAAAATACCTTGGAAGCAGCCGTATTCGTCTATCACCAAAGCGATTTGGGACTTCTGCTTGAGCATGGCGTCGAATATCTCACCGAGCGACTTATTCTCATCAAAAGAGGGGAGTGCGCGTTTGATAGAGCCGAGCGTAACGCTGAAATGGTCTTCCGCCAAATCCTCAAGGGCATCGTCGCGGAGGACATAGCCCGTGATATACTCCGGGGAGGAGGGAGAATAGACGGGAATACGAGAGAAGTGGTCGTATTCGTCGGATTGATAGTACTCCCGCAGCGTCATTGTCTCGGGCGCAATCTTTGCCACGACACGAGGGGTCATCACATCGGACGCCTTAATCGAATCGAGGCGCATAACATTACCGATGATTTTGTTCTCGTCCTGCTCTATCACACCCTCTTCTTCGCCTACATTGACCATTGCCAATACCTCCTCACGCGAGACGGTTGCCTCGTCGGCATCGTGCTTGAAGAGAAGTGTTATGCCCTTGATTAACAGGACAAAGGGGTACATAACGAAGACCAAGACTTGGATCGAGCGTGCCGTAAAGCCCATGAGGGACTTCCAATAGGTAGTACCTATCGTTTTCGGAACTATCTCGGAGAAGATGAGTATCAGCACGGTGGTAATGGCACTGACCAGACCGAACCACTGCGAACCGAAGAGGATGTTCGCCTGCTGCCCCACACCCGCAGCACCTATCGTATTGGCTATCGTGTTCAACGAGAGAATGGCTGCCAACGGACGCTCCGTCTCCGTCTTAAATTTCCGCATTAAGGTAGCCGGTTTATAGCCCTCCTCCTCACGCATAGTGATATAACTCAGCGTGGTGGTCATCAGAATAGATTCGAGCAGTGAGCAGAGGAAAGATACTGCCATTGCAGACAGTAAGAATGCAATCAAAAGTCCCATATAGGATGAATTAGGCTGCAAAATTACAACATTATTTGCAGTTTTCCAAAAAAAGCAGTACTTTTGCGCAAAATTTGGAAATAATTCACTGTAACATAAGGATTTCGCCCTATGATTAATACTATTCTCGCTATCACGGGTAAGCCCGGATTGTACAAATTGGTAAGTCGCGGTAACAACATGTTGATTGTAGAGTCGCTGCTCGACGGGAAACGCACCCCCACTTATGCGCGGGACAAAATCGTAGCCCTGAGCGAAGTGAGCATGTTCACTACGGGCGACGATGTACGCCTGAGCGATGTGCTGACGAATGTCGGAAAGAAAGAGGGGCTGAAGCCCACCGCCATAGACGCAAAGAAAGCCGACAACGATACGCTGCGCAGTTGGTTCGACGAAGTGCTGCCCGACTGGGACAAAGACCGCGTTTACCCGAGCGACATACGCAAACTGATTCAGTGGTACAACATCCTGGTGAATGCGGGTATTACAGACTTCAGCATCGAAGAGGAAGGCACTGATACAGAGAACGATACGGCAGAAATAGCGGCTGTGAAAGCCGAGGAGAAGAAAGCGGTGGCGCATCAGCCGCAAGTGAAGACGCAAAAGTCGGCGGCTACATCGGCAAAGACAGGCGTAGGCGCAAGAAAGGGTTGATTCTCAAACAGATAATCGATATCATAGAATCTGTTGCTCCCTTGAGTTACCAAGAGAATTGGGATAATTCGGGACTACAGGTGGGTGACACAAGCGCAGAGATAAAGGCTGCCTTGCTGACGACAGACATAACAGAGGCTGTTGTCAGTGAGGCTGTTTTATTAGGGTGCAACCTGATCATCAGCCACCATCCGCTGCTCTTCCACGGGCTGAAGACCATATCGGGGCAGACCCCGCAGGAGCGGTGCGTGATAGAAGCCATACGCCACGGCATTGCTATCTACTCCAGCCACACGGCGATGGACTGTTACCTGCACGGTGTGAGCGGGCGGATACTGGAGAAACTGGGCATTACGGATTACCGGATTCTCGTGCCGAGCGCAGGGGCGACCACGGCGCAACCGTTTGGTTTAGGGGCGATTGGGGAACTCCCGCAGCCTATTGCCTACACGGAACTCTTGGCACTCATCAAAGACCGTTTCGGGGCGGCATACCTGCGCTACACGCCCGCGAAAAAAGAAGAGGTACGCTGCATTGCCACTTGCGGCGGGGCAGGCGCAGAGTTCTGGGCGGATGCCGTACGCCAAGGGGCGGATGTGTATCTGACCGCCGACTGCAAATACCACGAGATGCAAGCGGCGGCGGGACAGATAGGGCTGGTGGATATAGACCACTGGGCAAGTGAACATTTTACACGGGATATATTCAGCGAACTGCTGGCGGGGCAAGTACAGACCTACATCTCGAAAGAAGACCGAAGCCCCGTGCTGTGCTTCTGACAAAGAGGCTGTGAATCTGCCGATTACAGGCGGAAGACAGGAGCGAAAACGCTCCATAACAAAATAGGCATACATTATAAATAACGATACAGATATGGCAACGAAGAAAGAAGAAATGACCATCGAGAGCAAACTGCAGGCTCTCTATGAATTGCAAGCCGTTGATTCGAAAATCGACGAGTTGCGTACCCTGGCGGGCGAACTGCCGCAGGAAGTGAAAGATATGAGCGATGTGGTCGAGGGTCTCAAGACACGCCTCGAGAACATCGAGAATGAGATCAAGGAGTGCGAAACAAAAATCTCCGATTACCGTGTGCGCGTGGAGAATAACAACGCGGCTATCTCACGCTACCAGGAACAGCAAAAGACCGTTCGCAACAACCGCGAGTTTGATAATCTGAACAAGGAAATAGAGTTCCAGCAATTGGATATTGAACTGAGCCAGAAGAAGATACATGACCTAACCGCCGAGTTGGAGACCCGCAAAGAAGAGAAAGTGAAGACTGTCAGCGAGATTGAGGAAAAGACCGTTGACCTCAACCAAAAACGCAGCGAATTGGATTCGATCCTGCTAGAGACCCGCTCCGAACAAGAGGCACTGATGCTGCGCTCCGCCGAGTTGGAGAAGCATGTGGACGACCGTCTTCTCGCCGCATTCAAGCGTATCCGCAAGAACGCACGCAACGGGTTGGCAGTGGTGAAAGTGGAACGCGACAGTTGCGGTGGTTGCCACAGCAAAATTCCCGCACAACGGCAGTTGGATATTCGTCAGCGCAAGAAAATCATCGTTTGCGAGTTCTGCGGGCGTATCCTCGTAGATGCAGAGATGGGCGAGAAGTAAATCGCCATTTCTCGACTTGCTTATTTTACGAAAAGGAATCGGACACGATGTTCGGTTCCTTTTTTCTGTGTCGGAGGGTAAGAGGGGGTGGAAAACGGAGGCTTGAAAGTAGGGTGTTCTTGGCTTTATGTTATACTTATCTTATACTTATGTTATACTTATCC
>CAVFIY010000200.1:0-4401 GCA_963622435.1 Bacteroides uniformis
GTACTGATGATCAAGCACGCTTTCGAGGAATAGAGCGCATTGATGACCGCTGCCGACGCACAACCGAGTGCGTTTGGTTTGTGGTGCATGCATATACCCGATAGGCTGTTTGATTTTTCGTCGAACAGCCTATTTTTTTGTGCGACACCATCTTTTTGGAACCAAAATTTACAAAAATAATCATCTAAAAACAAACAACATGAAAAAGAAACTTTTGCTGTGGGGGCTTTTAGCCCTCGCGCCACTGGCAGGCAGAGCCGACGGTGTGCTGATGCCGCAGTTCGGCAAACAGGTCGTAACGGTGGACAAGGACGCATCTGTCACCTACTACGACTACAAAGGCACGGAGAGTATGAAAACGGGCGGCACGAATAACGCATTCGCTACGACCATTTTCAAGCCCGCGCAAGAGAATTACGCCATTCAGATTGTGTTCGAAGAGTTCGAGTTGAATCGATACGGGGACTCGTACGATGCGAAACTCTATCTGTACAACGGCGTTTTCGACACGACAAGTGTTACTTACCCGACGGCTGGTTCCGGCGTTACTGCCAATGGCAAATTCCCCGAAACTGGTAATTGGCTTGCCACTCTGACCGGCACTTATTCCAATCTCACTTACACATCCACCGATGCCACGGGGGCTTTGAGTTGCTGTCTGTATTTCAAAGATCCGTATGAAAGCAAAGGCTGGAAAGCCACCGTACGCGCCGTTGAGGTGAAAGATATGACTATCGTTTCTGCGACTACGGACTACACCGCGGTGAAGGACGACATCTGGGCAGGCAAACAAAACATCGGTTTGGGTGCGGTGAACATTACTGCCGACGGTTTTGCCAACCCCGATGCACTGAAGAGCATCAGTTTCACACTGGCACAGACAAGCGGCACGGTGTTCAACCCTGAAAGCCTGAAACTCTATGCAGGCAACGCCGAGCGTACATCGGCACTCACCGAGATTGAGAGCACTGTCAGCGAAAGCAACGGCACCTACACCCTCACACCCGCTACGGCACCGACACTCGGTACGGGCGAAAACCTGTTCTGCATAGGCGGCGATGTGCTTGCTACGGCTGCCATCGATGCGCAAGCCACACTTACCGTCACGGGCATGGAAACCGTCAAAGGTTATACCACACTCACAACGACCACGCCCGCCGCACTTACCGTGCAGCCGGTATACCTGCTGATTAACAACCAGAAACTGACGGTGACGGTTGATCGCGATATCACGTTCTACGACGACGGCGGCAAAGAGGGCAAAATCAGCAATAACTTTGAGGGCTGGATAACCTTCCTGCCCAAAAACGAAGGCAAAAAAGTGCAAATCGCTTTGAAAAATATCAGCATCTTCTACACCACATATGTTGCGAATTTAGACAATCAAGATGTACTGAAAATCTACAACGGCGATGCCGAGAGCAACGAGGTTTTGTACACCGCCCAAGAGGAAAAGCCTGCCGACATGGTTGTAAAAAGTACCGCTGCCAACGGTGCACTTACCCTCTATCTGAAGAGCAAAACGCCTTCCTCTTACTACCAAGGCAGCGGCTTCGAGGGCGTTGCAAGCGAATTTGAGCCGGTGGCGATGACCGTAACGGGCAGCAGCGTAACACGCACAAGCAGTGCAAGCGTGGCAGCCACCACTACCGGCGTGCCGATGCTGACCATCGCTCTGACAACCGAGAATACCGAACCGGCGAAAGTGCTGAAAACGATGTCGTTCACTGCCAACGGAACCGCTGCACAGACAAGCAAAGCCACGCTCTATTATACAGGCGCAAACAGCACTTTTGCCACCAGTACCAAAGTGGGCGAGGCAACGGTCAGCGGCGATGAATTCACAATCACAAGCGACGAGGGCATTACGCTGCGCGAGGGTGCAAACTATCTGCACCTGGCCTGCGACATAGCCGCCTCCGCGCTGAACGACAGCAAAGTAGATGCCAAATGCACCAAAGCCACTTTCGCCGACAATACGGAGTACACCGACTTCACCACGCCCGAAGGTGCGCTCACCGTTGCCAATGTATGGCACTCGGTGGTTGGTACCAAGACCATCAGCGTGTACGACACATGGACCTACACGCACACGGTGGCAAGTGCCTATAGCAGCAATTACAAGGCGGAGCAGGGCGACCAAATCACGACCTTTGTCCCGACTACCGCAGGCAATATCATCGAGATGAACTTTAGCGATTTTGCGGTAAGTTACTCGTCGAGTAGTTATGGAGTGAAAGCCGACTACAAAATTTATGCGGGTACAAGTGCCACAGGCACTCCGCTGTGGCAAGCCGATGCCACCAACTGCACGACAGGGCCCGGCAAAATACGCTCCACTTCGCAGGACGGTGCCATCACTGTTGTCTTCAATGCCAAAACCGCGTCGGGTTACACGGCGAAGGGCTGGCATGCTACCGTAAGCGAGTACACGCCGGTTGCCATGACGGTCAAGACCTCGGGATTGCAGACCGCTTCGACCCAAGCCGTGGTACGCAACCAGAAACACGCTGCGCTGATCGATGCCGCTATCACCACCGAGGGTACGCTATCGCCGCTTGCCGTGAACGGCGTGAAGGTAGCAATGGGTAGTGCTTGCGCCGCAGCCATCGACTCGGTACTGCTGCTGCAAGACGACAAGGTGATAGCCAAAGCCAAGGTAACCGCCGGCACTACCGAACTGACCCTCGAACCAAATATTACATTGGCTGAGGGGGATAATGCAATGACCTTGGCAGTGAATGTGAAAGAGAATGCCGCATTCAATACCCTCGTTAAGTTCGAGAGCGTGCAGATAACGGCGGGCGGGAACACACTGACAACCACGCTGCCTGACCACGGCCGCACCGTGCGCAACATCTATCTGCTGCAAACTGGCACAAACACCGTGAATGTTGATGAGAATATGCTGCTCTTCTACGACAACGGCGGACCGGACGGCCAAATAACCACCGGCACAAGCGGCACGGTAACATTCGTTCCGACGGTGGCGAATACCGCTATCCAACTGAAAGTGAATAAATGGGCGATAACGGGTGCGGACTGTTTCTATATCTATTACGGCACCGCCACCAAAGACCAAGCCGATGTAAGTTTGACTTACTACACCAAAGACATCGACAAAATGGTGATTATCTCGAGCGACGAGAGTGGTGCACTGACGGTAAACTTCCAAAGCAAAACAACTTATGCCACCGACGGTTGGGAAATAGAGGTTACCTGCCATGAGTTGCAACCCCTTGTGCTTGATTCCATCGTAGTGAGCGATGTGTCGAACGATGTCGTTCTGCGCGGCAGTGCCGATGTAAAGGTGCTTCGCGCGGCTATGTATGTGTCGGGCGACCGCACACCGCTGAAGATTGGCAACTTTACGGTCGAAAACACCTTTGGCGCCGATGCCGTGAAAATCTACAAGACGGGGACGCTCGATTCGTTCGGTACTCTCAATCCTGTAACCGCAGACGATGCCATCAGCGAGCGCGGTACGCACTACTATTGGATTGCATTGGATATCCCTTCCGAAACCAAAGAGAACAGCACGGCTACCGCCACGCTTAAGTCAGTAGCGGTGAACGGCACGGCTACGCAGCCGAAAAACACGGTGTCCGCATCGTTCAAAGTCATAGGCGGAATGCACGGCACCTACCGCGTAGGAGCAAGTGCGGAAGCGGACTTCAAAACCATACAGGCTGCCGTTGATGCCCTGCAAAACGGTATGGAGGACGCGGTAACCTTCCTTATCGAGTCGGGGACTTACACCGAAAAAGTTACCATACCCGAAGTGAGCGGCACATCGGCAGACCATACCGTTACTTTCCGTTCCTTAACGGGCAACCGCGAGGATGTCATCATCCGCCACGACAACTATACGGCGCAAACCTCTTCAGCGGGTGATGCGACACAGGGTGTATTCACAATCAGCGGTGCGGACTACATCACGCTCAGCAACCTGACCCTGACGACCGACCACGACAGTTACCACACCGTTGTGCTGGTGGACAACAAGTCCGAGCATATTACCATCGACAGTTGCTATATCTACCGTGCCGAGAACACCACAGGTACCCAAATGAAACTAGTATATGTCTATGCGGCAGACGCAACCTACAACAACAACTATTTCACGCTCAGCCATTCGCTGCTCAAGGGCGGCTATACGGGCGTAACGGTGAGCGGTAATTATACAACGAAACAGACCGGCGCACATATCATCGGTAATACCTTTGAGGGGCAAGGGGCGCAAGCCATCAACGTATCGCAAGGCGAAACCGAAGCTGTGGTGGACGGCAACATCGTCCGCAAGACGGTTGAGAGCGACAAGAGCACTTGGTGCATCGACCTGCGTCTGTCCAAAGGGGCTCAGATTAGCAACAACTACGTGTACATCAATCTTGCTTCCAC
>CAVFIY010000201.1:0-4394 GCA_963622435.1 Bacteroides uniformis
ATAGGGCTTGCTCAATGAGCGCTTTATCCGTTTGGCGGATAATTCGTTTTATCTCCTCTGCATTGTTGCGCAGATTGATAGCGGACAAAACTTGGGCTTTCTCCTTTTCGTTGGGTAGCAGAACATAGAAAAGGGCGATTTCATATTCGACACCCGTATTGCTGTTGTGTTGGATTTCGTAAATGGTATTAGGGTGAAGCATATTTACAAGAGGTCTTTGAGTGAAACTTTGAGGTTGCGTGCTATTTGAAGTAAGGTCAGATAGGAGGGATTGCGTTCTCCCCGTTCCAACATACCGATATAATTCTTTGTGAGATGGCATTGGGCAGCAAACTCCTCTTGCGTGAGTTGCAATTGCTCCCGTTTGTCCTTCAGACGGTTGCCAAGTTGTTTGAGTTCGGTTCGTTCTTCCATATCGTTAACCAACAATGAGTGTCTTATAATAAAAAAGCACCGCTTTCGCGATGCTTCTAAAACCCTGCTACAGGGAATAAGGTGGGGTAATCGTAAGCAGGTACTTTCCGCCTGTGTGTAGTAGGCGGTCTTTGCGAGGAGTATTGTGCGGCTTTTGAATAACGCTGCCGAATTTCGGGGTCGCCGAACATATAGCGAGCAAAGAGTTCCACCAAACCGACATTGATGCTGTTGCCAAACTGTTTGTATGCTTGAGCGTCTTTTTCGTCGTATTGGAATGTATCGGGGAAACTCTGCAAACGAGCGCACTCGCGAGGGGTGAGAAAGCGTTTGCGTTTCCCGACAATCGATGTCTGCGTAATGGCTACCAGTGCGGGGAAATATGTCCCTGGTTTTACACGCAATCCGGAGGGGCGTATCTGCATGATGTGCTGCCACAAATCGGGATTCTTTTCATCAACTCCTACCTGCCACTCGAGTTTTGCTTTAGCCCCGAAAAAGAGCGGACATTGCTTTGCTTTTGTAAGCCATGTGGCGATAAACTCTTTATTTTGCTTCCAGAGTTCGTTATTCTTAAGAATAAAATTGCGTTGCCAACCGGGCAGGGTATCCCACTGCCCAATCATCGGATTGTCTTTCAGTTCGCAAAGGCTGTCTGCCCAAATCGGGAATCCGGGTAATTTGGCACAATGAATGCCTTGGATAAACTCCTTCCATATATCAATCCACTGAATCTGTTCGGGCTTGAGCATGTATTTTTGCAAATTCGGTATCTCGCTCTCGTCTTGCAGAATATCGTCGATACGGCAAGTGGGGGTATTGCTCTCATTGAAACAGAAATCGGGTAGCGTGCCTATATCGTTGCGCACACACATAATAAACACGCGTTCTCGATGTTGGGGAATACCCAAATAGTGCGGGCTGAAGATGACGGGTTCGGGGCTGACATTATACCCTATCTGCACCAATGTATCATGTATGACAGCCCAAGTATTACCATGGTCGTGCGTAGCAAGATTGCGCACATTCTCCAAAAGGGCGTACTTGGGACGGTGGTATTGCATAATACGCACGACATCAAAAAACAATGTACCTTTCGTTTCGTCTGCAAAACCAAGGCGTTTGCCTGCTTTGGAAAACGCTTGACAGGGGAAACCGGCACAGAGTACATCGTGTTCGGGTATATCTTTCGCCTCGATTTTCGTAATGTCGCCTGCGGGTTGGAGTCCATAGTTGCGGGCGTAGGTCTTACGGCAATCTGCATCAATATCCGAAGCGAATACGCATTCGCCACCTAAATTAGACATGGCTTGGTGAAATCCGCCAATACCGCAAAAGAGGTCTATAAACTTGAATTGCTGCACTTCTCGATTTTTAATTTAGTGCGCAAAGGTAGTAGTTTTTTTTGAGATGCACAAATATCGGCAATACTATTCTATGGCGATGAATAGGGTAGGGGCTACCTGTTGTAGGTGTGCATGCTATACGCAGCGGAGGGGAGGTAATTGACTCCGTACCAAGTAATCTGCATGCTCGCAAAGGTCAGCAGGATAACGACCGGCAGGTACCAACGAGCGGCACGGCTCTGCGTCGTTTTGGCGCGGAACGGAATATGCGAGCCGACAATGGTCAGCAGCCATGTTACCGCCGCCCAGCACTCTTTGGCGTCCCACATCCAGTAGTCGCCCCATGCGTCTTTGGCCCATATCGCCCCGCATAGCATACCAATCAGCAGCAGCGACGATGCCGTCGTGAGCAGGCTTTGCGGCAGTGTTGCCCAACGCCCCTCCAGCGGGCGAACGAGATTCCAAATCGCCGCCAACAGCCCCAACGCCAACAGCGAATAGGCCACCATATAGACCAATATGTGCGGGAAGAACCACAGACTCCGCAAGGCAGGCATCAGCGTGCCGAGTTCCACGCGCGCCAACGAGGCGGCGGTGAAAACAGCCGTCAGCACCAGCGCCACAGGCAGCACCACCCGGCTATGCCAAGCACGGCAAGTGGCTATCAGCGCACCCAGCACCATCAGCACAAAACCGACATAGACCACAGGCAGCCACGGGTCGCGCACCGCCTCCAATATACAGAAATCGCCCTGCGCACGGTCGTAGTCCGACTGATAGATCCACCAGCCGTGGTAGCGGGCGGGGTGATTGACCGAGGTCTCTATTCCGCCCTGTCCGTCTATCTCGAGTGTCGAGGTGTATTGCTTAGGGCTTTTTCCGTCCTCGTAAGTGTCGATACGGAAGTCCTGCAGGCGTATCGCCATCGGAAGCACCACCGGTCGTCCCGATTCCGTATAGCCCACCCGCTCCGTGGCGTGGCTGTCTACCACGATCTTTACATCGGTTTCCACCACCGCTCCAACCATGCCGCCCAGCAGCACCAACGCCATGCCGAGATGGCTCAGTGCGGCCGTCTGACTTCGGTGCAAGAGGTCTCGCACGCCGGCCACACAGAGCAGCACGAGTGCTACCATCGCCGTACCGACAAACAGCCACGAGTGGTAGAGCCGTGCCGCCCAAGTGCCTTCTACGATCAGCATAACGATGAGCAGGAGCATTGTTGCCGCCCCTGCCCATCGCAGTATGTTCGTTACTTTAGATTGCATTGATGAAAGCCACTAAGGCATCACGATCCTTCTTGGTTAGGTTGTAGAACTTCTTAGCCGACTCGAGCGCATCGCTCTCCTCGCTATAGCCGTGCCACATAATTGCCTCTACCACCGTGCGGGCACGCGTATCGTGCATGCGTGCTTCGTACGCATCGCCCGTGATTTTCTTGTGCAGGCCACGACCCCACAGCGGCGTGGTACGGCACCAACCGGTGCGGATATCCTTCTCCATGCAGAGTTTGTGTTGTACAAAATCCGTGTAGGGCCAAATTGTCTGATACGGGTAGCGAGGCATGTCGCTGTCACGATGGAAGAACTTGTTCGGGTCTTGGATGTGGTCGGCGCCGGTCGTCCACGACGGACGGTGGCACTCGGCACAACCTATCTGCGTACAGAGTTCGCGTCCGCGCAGCACATTCTCGTCGTGCACATTACGAGCGGCAGGCACGGCCAGACCACGGTGCCAAACCATGAAGTCCGAGTACTCGTCGTCGGTCATCTCGATAGGCAGGTCCTTGGCAGTCAGGTAGTTGTAGATGTTCTGCTCCACATTGTCCGTAAACCAGTCAGCATGCTCGTGATTCGGGTCGATTTTTTCGATGTAAGCGGGGAAGCCGGCCTGAACTTCGGGGTCTTTCGACGAAATGGTGGCGTAGTTCGTACCCGCCAAGTCGAGGTAGTGGTAGCGGCGGTCGGAACGGGTCACGTTGGTGATGTTCCAGATTGCGTTGGCTCCCGCAGCGTCGAGCAACGGACCACGCGACATGGCGTAGGTGTAGCGGCGCACATACTTCGTGCCGTCGCCCTGCTTCGAGTTGGAGTAGTAGGCACCGTCTTTCCAGTTGCCGCCATCAAACCAAGCCGATTTCCAGTGCTTGAGATAGCCGGCCGCATAGGCCTTCTCCTCTTTGGCCCATTGAGCGGTGATGGAGTCGTCGGGAATGGCGTCGGTCAGTCCCGTACCATACACGCCGATGGTGTTCTCGAGGCGCACCTCGTACTGTCCGAGGTCTAACTGCTCGTGGCCATAGACGGCATCTTCCGGCATGGCAACCGTCGGATAGCGCAACTCAAAGGGCTCGCCGTCCTCGAACGCCATTTTGTTGTTACTTGCGGCGCAAGTGTTCACCGTGTGCCAAGTGACGGTAATCTTGCTCTCATCGATAGGCGCCTTAAACGGTGCCACAGCGTGCAGTTGCGGCATACCGGCCACCCACGTCTTGTAGTTTTCGGTCGTCGGGTCGAAGATGACGAGCAGCGTACCGTTGCCGATTTCTTGCGTGTTGTACGTACCCTCATCTACCGACTTGCCGTGTCCGTAGCCCGGGTGGCAATGCAAGCACGATGAGCGCACATACACAGG
>CAVFIY010000202.1:0-3146 GCA_963622435.1 Bacteroides uniformis
ATAACCCTACGCCATGCCCCCAGCCGTGTCCGTGTAGTACAAAGGCAGTCGGTATATGCGTTTGATATTCTGTATCTTCCGCCGCTGCGTATTGTGTTTCTACATCGAACCACGAGGAGTAGAGGCAACTGCGGCTGAGCCAATAGCGGATAGTGAGTTCTTTGCCTATCGTCTCTGTGTGGCGTGTGCCTACTATCTCGAGGGCGTATATTCGCCCGCTTGCCCCTCTTCGCAAAGGGCGTAGGGCGACTATCTCCCCGAAGTCCTTGCCCGACTTCGTACGGATAATGTCTGCTAACTCCGCCTGTGTATAGCACACCTCCCAATCGTGGAAGTCTTGTGTCTCTTGGTCGTAGTTGTTCAGCACGGTGCGGAGCAGGCGTGTGTTGCCCACTGCCCGCCCGCAGTAGGGGCAGTCCACGGGGACGAGATACGGCACTTCTTTGTCTTCCCAGCAAGTGGAGAACCGCTCCGTGCGTCCCCCGCAGCACTTGTGGTAACGGGTATCGCATATCGTGCCGGAGTAGGTAAGTACCTGACCTCGTGTGGCTTGCACCGCCTCCACCGCACGGGGATTGCGTCGCCGTGTACCCTCATAGCGTTGGCAGTGGTCGTCGCCGCAGACATCGTACCCCGTATGCCCTGTGCGGTTATGCCCAAGCAGGATAGTCATCGCCCAACTGCGGGAGATGACGGCATGTGCTTTCAGCAGTTCGAGAGGGCTGTCAGCGGACATCTCCGACGAGATGACCGAGGTGAGGTAATCTTCTATATCCAGCACATTGACAGCCGTTTGCGTGCCGTCGGCGTTGTGCAGTATCTCGAGTTTTCCCTCGAACTCTTGGTCTTCGTATCTGTCCCAATGGAACCCTATCCCGATACGCACCCGCCGCAGCAGGAATCCTTTTTCCCGCCGCTCATACTCTATCTGCGGTGCAGTCAATATGCCAACACGAATTGTGTTCAATGTGTAATGTGTAATTTGTAATGTGTAATTTGTAAGTTTGTAGATTAGGCAGTGCTCCTTCTCCCTGTTCTTTCCCTGTTCTTTCCCTGATGTTACCCTGTTCTTTCCCTGATGTTACCTTGTTCTACACCCCCTCCTCTGGAGGGGCTTGGAGAGGTCAGTTCTGTGCCATTCTCGCCACGACCTCCCATGTACGCAGGCGGTCTTTGTACCAGTTGTTGCGGTTCATGGCGGGGATGTCGCAGTTGGCATCGGAGTTGTCCTCCCAGCGGCGGCAGTTGTACACTACATCGTAGATACGCCCTATTGGGTAGTCGCGCGAGATACGCAGCCCGACGGCGTAGTCCTCCCCGTATTTGGTTGTGGGGAAGTCTATTGCCCGCAGTAGGGGTACATAGAATGCCCTAGGCGCACCTAATCCGTTGATACGCAGTGCGTTGTTGCGCCCGTTCTCTTCTGTCCACTCGCGGTGGTCTATTACGCCGGGTGGTAGCGGATTGCCCTCGATGTCCGTCATCTGATAGGTGCCTATTACCATACCGTACTGCCCCGCTTCGAACGCATCGATGAAACGCTGCACGGTGGTGGCGTCGTGGTAGGTATCATCCGAGTCCAACTGAATGGCGTACTTGCCGCAGCGCGGGTCGTGAATGGCTTTGTTCCAGTTGCCGCCGATAGCGTGCCACGAGCGGTCTTGTGCGATGTATATCAGTTCGGGCGTGTCGGGGTGTTGCGCACGCTGCCGTTGGTTCTCCTCCACTAACGCTTGGATGACCTCCTGCGTGCCGTCGGTGGAGTTGTCGTCCACAATAAACACATTGTACGAGTAGGGCGCACGCACCTTCTGCGAGAGGGCGGAGCAGATAGCGTCCCGCACGGTGCGTACCCGATTGCGGCAGGGGATGACGACACTCGCCGTGGTCTTACTCTCGACAGGGGCAAATGTACTTAAATCTTTGTATTGCAGCGGCTGGAGGTAGGCGCCTATGCGCTTGAGGTGTGCCGTAACGCACTGTTCCATCTCTACTTGCACCCCACGGTTGCGCGGGTCAACATAGTCGAATAGTTTCTCGCCCGACTTGCGGGTGTCGGTCTCTATCTCGTAGTAGAGGTATTCGGGGATATGCACCAAGCCGCAGTCGCCCGTCTTGCCCTCGGTGGCACGCAGTCGCAGGTCGTACAGCCCTGCATAAGTGTAGTCGGTATCCATGGCTGCCACCAGTTGCTGCAGGCGGTCGGTGCGCCAGAGTAGTACGCTACCGAAGTCGAAGTCGTCCCGCAATGCCCCCTGCTGATAGTCAATCACGGGTGCTTCTATGGTCTTCCCGTCGAGCGACTGAAAGCGGTCGGCATAGACCATAGTCGCCCCCGTCTGTTCCAGCACTTGCACCATGCGCTCTTTGGCACGATACACCCATTCGATGTCGGGCTTTATCTGTATCGCCACATAAGGTGCAGTCGCCGCTTGGGCAATGGCGCGTATCTCTCGGGTGGCACATATCCGCCCCGGTAGTTGAAAAGTCTGTAGTTCCATATCTGTCTGTATTTCTGTTCTGTCGTGTTGTTTGTCGCTGTGTCTAATAGAGCAGTCCGAACATCCAGAGCGGGATGATATTCCCCGTTGCGTACTCGATGTCGTCGCGGACGATGTAGCCCTGTTCTGTATTCTGCAACTGTTTGCCGCTCTTGCTCTTGCCGCCCACCTCGAAGGTCTTGCCCTCCACCTCGAAGTCCGAGACGGGGGATGCCGTCACCTGGTGCGCCACTTGCAGCCACATCAGGAACACCGTCTCTCGCAGACTGCCGATGTTGGGGTTCTCGGTCAGCGCATACGCAAAGTTCGGGTTGTTGAGATAGACTTTGTCTATCTTCTGCAGCATCTTAATCCCGCTTGCTGCCGTGCGTAAGATGTTGATTAGTTGTGCCTTATCCAGGTATTCCAAGTACTTCGCCAGGGTATTGCGGTTGATACCGAGGTCGCGCTCCAAGGCACTGAAGTTGGGCTTGAACGGCACGGACTGCGCTAAGATGTACATCAGTTTCTTGAGGTTGCTTGCCGACGCCACATTCATGTCGGCGTAGTTGGGGATGTCGTTCTCCACCACCTGTTTGATGACCCCCTGCAGGTGCAAGTCGAAGTCGGGTTCCAGCCCGAAGGGGAAATTGCCGCACCGCATAT
>CAVFIY010000202.1:3207-4380 GCA_963622435.1 Bacteroides uniformis
CCGCATATACTCTTGGAAAAGGGCGATGGGGCGTTCCTCCGTGTGCGTCCACTGCACTTTGCCGCCTAGCACCTCGTCGAGGCTGTATGCTTCCCACTGCCACCCCTCTTTGAGTACAAGCCATTCGCGGAACGAGAGCGGTGCAAGGTGGTATTCCGACTTGCGGCGGCTGAGGTCTGCTCCGCCCCGCTCCAAGTCGAGTATCGAAGAGCCGGTATAGACGACTTGTAGTTGGGGTATTTGGTCGTAGATGTTTTTTATCTCTGTGGACCACCCGTGGTATTTGTGTATCTCGTCGATGAACAGACGCTTGCCGCCCTGTTGATAGAACGCCAGTGCCAAGTCGAAGAGGCGGTGCTGCGAGAAGTAGAAGTCGTCTGCCGTCACATAGAGCGTGTTCTCTCTGCCCGTAAGCAGGATGTGTTGCAGCAGCAGCGTGGACTTGCCCACACCGCGTGCGCCGAGGATAGCAATGAGCCGCCCCGACCAGTTTATTTGCCGATAGAGGTAACGGACAAAGCGGGTGTCCTTGGTGTCCAAAAGACGCTGCATAGTCTGCTGTAGTTGTAGCATAGCGTGTGTTCTCCTAATTCGTTAGACGCTGCAAAGGTACGGCTTATTTTTGGATTGTGCAACAAATTGCGTTCTCTATGCCGCAGTTTTTCTGTATTTCTGCTTGGTTGACTACGCAGTTTTCTGTATTTTCTGCTTTGCAGATGCCGCAGTTTTGTCTATTTTCTGCGTCGTCTATGCCGCAGTTTGCGTAATGGCGGGCTGTGCTGCGGGGTGTGTAGTGCATAAAAAAGAAGGTTGCCCGTTGTGAGCAACCTTCTGTAACAGTGTGCGATACAGTGATTAGAACTTGTAGCGTACGCCAATGGTGATACCCGAGTAGAGACCCCAAGCATTGAAGCCGATATTGCTCGAAGAGTCGCCGAAGTCACCGAACCATACACCTACATTCGGACGCCAATCTACAGAGAGTTCGAGCGGGAACCAGAAGTCATAGCCTACGCCAATGTGTCCTACTACACCTGCGTAACCTGCTTTCGGCCAGTAGTAACCGGCGCCACCACCGACACCCATTGCCCAGTGCCACTCACCTTTGTTGTTCCAGGGAATTTGGGTGTTGAACGGGTCGATCCAGTCGTAGGTACAGGTAGCACCGATACC
>CAVFIY010000203.1:0-2092 GCA_963622435.1 Bacteroides uniformis
GTCGTACTCTGCGTCACCGATATGTACAGTTTTGTGTCTCGGCTGCGTCCAACAACTCATTCGGAGCGTATGGAGGCGCAGAAAGTCCGTCGGTTTGGTAATACTCCCTATGCATGCGTCTTGGTCGTTCTCTGCTGCTACCGCTGTTGTACTTAAATCGGTATAGTGGAGTCGCCCGAGCGGTGCGGTAAGCAGTATCTCGTTCCCTGCTTCGGCAAGGTGTTGCGCTATATAACTGTAGATGGGCTTCACCTCATCGAGGCTATCCCCTCCTGCCAATAGAGTAGTACCCGCTTGTTGACCAAACGGAGTGTATTCCTCTAATTTTACGACTACCAAGTCATTTATGTCCTTGCCTAACATAGTGATTAGTTATTTAGCGGGCAATGCAGCCCCATTTCATTCAGCAGAGTCAGCACTTGCGTTTTCGTTTTTGTTTCCTCTGCGGTTTTCCCGTACTTGTCTCGCAATAGTTGGCGGGCATCGGCTATGGTGTTGATAGTTTCTACCTCGTTATTCGCTTCATCCGTTTCATTAGATGGTGTAGCGCACCATATCATGCTGCCAAATAGGTTGTGCGCCTCAATAGCCTTTTGCAGGGCTGCATCATCGGTTGTGAAACTGCTGCCCATAGCACCGCCTTCGCTTACAATATCCCATTCAAAGGGGATGGATATGCGTTTACCATTCTTTTCTACTATGATGCGTAGCCGAGGGGCTTTCGACATATAGGTCTTATTCATATTCGTGTCCTTTGGTTTGTAAAAGAATAGGGCTTACAAGACTTATCAGCCTCATAAGCCCTACACTTTATCTGTTCGTTACTCGGTTAGACTACTTCGATTACACGATGTACCTTCGGGTTGTAAACTGCTACACCTGCGGTCTCTGTGAATACTACAATATCACCATTTACAATCAGGTGCTCCTTGCCATCTACCTCCTGATGCTCAAACGTAGTGCATTAGCATTTGTTGATGAACTGCGGGTCAATCACAAGCATGTAGCTGCTGTACGGAGTCTCATCGAATACAGGGTGAGAAGCGATATTCAGCGTACCGAAGTTGGTTACAATCTTGCTCCAAGTTACGCCCATGATTACCTCCGTCTTCACTGCGTCTTGGTTCTTATATACCTTCTGCATCTTCGAGATTTTGGCTACAGCGTCGCTACCTGCCAATGCGAAACGCTCCTTTGCACCGCTATTGCCGACAAAGATATCCTTCATCATATCTACAATCTCGGCGTTCGGGTCTGTGGCTGCACTGTTTAGTTGGCTGATACCATTCTGCTTCAGTACCTCCGAGAATATGCCGCCCGTACGATAGATGTACTTCTTCTTCAGCGGGTCATATACCTTCGACTGACGACCGAAGAGGTAACTCTTCTCCATCGCACGACGGAAATCAAACAACGCCTCCTCCTCAATCTCGCTCAAGTCCCATTTCAACTCCTTATTTGCCATCTTGGCGAAGTTGGAGAGGGTAATCTCGCACTTGAATATTTGGCAATAGCCCGTCTTCTCTTCGGGGAAAAACTCTACAGCAGGAGAAGTTGTGTCTAACTCGGCTGCGGAACGACCCATCAGGTAAATCTCGGTATCTTTTGCAATGGCAGGGATAGCCCAATCCGAGCCGCTTGCTACTACTTGGTTCTCGTCCGCACTGACATACAAGTATTGGTCATCCTTGTTATAAACATAGAGTACCAACTCCTCACCGTTACCATCCTTGATACCTTTTACCAAGATGTTATCCGTCTTATCTACACTTCCAAGGTTCGTGATAGACATCTTACCCGTACATTGCTTCTTGTTGCTGTTAGCGGTGGGGGTAAACGAAACGACCTTGTCCTTCTGCTCACGAGCCGAAATCTGCCAATACTTGAACTCCAAGTTGTTGGTCTGCTGCGTACCCACATAGCGCAAAATGGTATCGAACAGAGTCGCATACGGGCGTATCTGCACGATTTTTTGGTCCACAGGGTCCTTGATTAGGTTGGGAGCCCACTCACGGTAGTCGGTGGTTTCCAACGCACTACGCTCCGCTGTATTGATTTGCGTGCCGGCATCCAATGTGGTTGCCGTACCGTC
>CAVFIY010000203.1:2102-4378 GCA_963622435.1 Bacteroides uniformis
GCCCCTGACATATCGCCCACTCCGAGCAATACGCACAAGCCCAGCATAAAGAAGCCGAGCAAGTTGAAATTTTTCAGAAACTTTTTCATCTCTTCTGTTAGTTTGTTTGTTAATTAGTTGTTCTTTCTATCTTATATCCGACGCATCTTGCTCAGGAAGTCAGCTGTGCTGTTCGGCTTTTGTTGTTCGGGTTCTTGGATGTTCCCTGCTTCTGTTGCAGGCAGACCGCTTCCTTTCATTTGGCGTTTCTTTGCCTCGATAGCCTCGTTCTAGCCTTCGGCTTTTCCCTGTTCTCGTGCGCCTTCCACATCCTTTTGATAGTTCAGCGCATCTTTGTAGCGTCCGAGTATCTCACGAGTGAATTTTCCCTTGCTGATATTCTCCAAGTCGCCTTGTATCAAGTCCCATACTTTTGCTTTCTGCTCCTCGTCAAAGCCGTTCTCCTCCGCCCAAGCGTTGAAGTCCTTCACAGTGCCATCGATATTGCCCTGTACCTCTTGCATTAGGTCCATTTGCTTTTGTCGCTGTGCCTTTCGGTCATCGCAGGCTTTTTTGTAACTGTCCCAACCCTCATCGCCTTCGTGCATCGACAATGCTTCTTCGCCTTTGTACTTTACGATAGCGTCTATCAGCGGTGTTCCCTCCAAATAGTCCATCAGTATGGCTACCTCTTCGGGGTCTTCTTGATAGCGACGCATCAGTTTCTCGGTCATACCCTTATACTTCTTGTTTCCTTCCTCTGCGCTATCAAGCATCGACATCGCTTGGCGGAAATACTCCTGCTCATCGTCATCGAACTTCCCGTCAGGCACATTGGTACGAATACGCTCGTAGAAAAGGTCGCGCGGCTGCCGTTCGGTAGCGGCGGCGTTATCAGCAGACTGCTGCTCTGTTGCTTCGGGAGTAGGCTGTTGTGCTTTTTTCTCTTCTTCTGCCATAGTATTTGTGGTGTTAATGAAATCTGCGTCAAAAGTACGGCTATTTTGCGACGAAGGCTGCGGCAAATGTAGATAATAATTGCGGCAAATGTATAAGATTGTGCGGAATGCGTAAAGCAATTTGTTTATTTGCTGTTCTTTCCGTACCTTTGCACCATACTAATCTAATCAGTACTTGCCCTGTACGCCTAACCGAGCGAAATTACAATTCTCACCTGCGTCAGCAGCATTTTGTCGAGGCGGTAGATAGACTTTGGAAAGCCAAGTTCATCTCCCGTCCCCGTTTGTCGTACCTATGCCGTACGGTAGCCGAGTCGCCTGCGCCGCAGTTCTATATCACGCCCAAGCAGGCGTTGGAGCAGTACAATCGGTGGGAGCAGACGGGTGAAATCCGTTGTGAGGGCGAGCAGACTCGTCGGATGTACCTCGATATCTTCACTCGTTTCCGTGCCCGCTATGCCGAGTCGGGCGGAATAGACTTTAAGTATGTCGTTATGCAGGAGGTGTTGGAGCAGCCTGCTCCCTCGTTCTATATCAATCCCTCGGCGGCTCTTACTTTCTACTATCGTGCCATGGCGCATCGCCGTAGCCGTCATTCCAAACGCCTATGATAGTCCTTTTGCTCATATTGATAGGGTTTTATGCCGTTTGCCCCGCTTCGTTGCAGGTGGTGATGGGCGTGTCGGACACCTGTTTATTCGGTTGCCTGACTTATTCTTTCGTGCATACCTCGTGGCTGCATCTGTTGGTGAACTGTGTGGCACTCGCTTCGATGTACGCCCCTATCCGCAACCTCTACTGCACCCGCTTCAATCGTTCGGGGTGGCATTTCTTGGGCGTGGTCTATCTCTCGGCGGTTTTGGCGGGACTTTCCGCCGCCGCTACCGTGCCTACGCTCGGTGCATCGGGTATGGTGTTCGCTCTGTTGGGCATACTGATAATGCTCAATCCCACTTGGCGGCAGGTACGCAACTATGTGTGGGTCGCTTTGGCGGTCGGCGTGCAGATATATTTCGGCAAGACCAATGTAGCGTTACACCTCGCCGCTTTTCTTTACGGAGCGGTCGCTGTGGTGGTGCGTACGGCTCTCGAACAACTCAAAATACGGGACACCGAATGACCAAGCAGGAGATACTACATATCAACGAGGAGCGTAACGCCGAGCGGCAGCACGCCTACAACCCCATTACGGGCGAGGGCTGCACCTCGTGTGAGCGGTTGCCGTTCTCTGCCCTCGAGTTAGGGTGGATAGACTATCAAGTGCCGTTCGACTGTTACCAAGAGAAGATTTTCTGCGACTTGAGGGATTGTAACTTCTCAGTTCGCACTTATCTGCAC
>CAVFIY010000204.1:0-4371 GCA_963622435.1 Bacteroides uniformis
TCTCCGTATAGAGAGAATAGGTTTTCGTGGCAATGGTATCTAACCCGAGCGCATGGCGTATCTGTTGCGTGTGTGCAAAGCATAGTCGCTCAAAACTCAAGCCCAACCAGGTAGTGTAGGTGTGTGTTCCTTGTATATGCAACCACATATTGTCATCATAGCCCTTCTGCCCTGCGACAAACATATAGTAGAACAGGGTATAGAAATCATTCAGTTGGTAAATCTTCTTCCGTATCTTCAGCGGTTCATAGACACGGATAAATCCACATTCGGTCAGTTCAGTCAGCATACGCGTGAATCCTCCGCCATTGCTCAACTTTGTTGCATCTATTATCTCCTCGCGTGTCAGTCCGCTGCGTTTTGATACCAGTGCCTCAATGATACGCACATAGTCTTCCGACCGCTTAAATAGCGACCGATAGAGGTTCTCTGCTTCATCTGCCAACAGGGCATTCTCACGGAAGAACAGTCTATCTATATTCTGTGCCAAACTGTATGCCTTATCCAATTGCATCAAGTAGTAGGGGATACCGCCCATAATCATATAACATTCGGCAATGGTTTCGTCCGACCAATCAATGCCTTTCTCGTGAAGGAAAAGAGCGGTCTCCCGTATGGAAAACGGATTCAGCCGCAGTTTACAAGTGAGTCGGTTGTGCAAGCCGCCGCGGTTCTTAATGATGTTCTTCACCATCCAAGATGCCGCACTGCCGCAGACAATCAGCAACAAGTCATTCCTGGTACTTCCCCATTCGTTCCAAAACAACTCCAACGCCTTTACAAACTCCGACTTCTGGGTGTCCATCCATGGGAGTTCGTCCAAGAAAACGACTTTGCGGTGCAAGCGAGAGGTTTGGATTAGCGTGCGGAGTCGCCGAAAGACCTCGTACCAGTCTTCCGCCTCCGACGCAGGCAAGGAGGTACATTGCTCGTGCAATGCGTCTGAGAAATGGCGCAGTTGTTCACGGCGTGTGCCTCGAGCAATACCCGTGGTATAGAAAACGAACTTGTCTTGGAAGAATGAGCGAATGAGGAAAGTCTTTCCCACACGCCGACGACCATATACCACCACAAACTCCGGTTGCTCACTACTGACAAGGCGTTTCAACTCCTCTTGTTCGATTTTCCGTCCGATTAATTTCATAAGGAAGAATTATTTTTGGCTGCAAAGATACAAAATTGTATTGAAATAGCCAAAAATAATTCACTCTCCGAGCAAGATAGATAGTGTTATATTCCTGCTAATGAGTGAGTTATAAAAACTATTCTCTTTTGCCGACTGCTTAGATTCTACTTCCTAAATATACCATACATACCACACATACCATATATACCATACATAGTAATGGGTTGCGCCAGAAAGCACAGCCCATTACTATGGAGTACCCGCTTCCCTCTCCCGAATGGATTGGGAATGTAGGTCTTTATTTCACTTCTACGCCTGTCACGGTGTGGGTCTTGCCGTTGCGGAGGATGAGTACCTGACCGTCGATAAGTACCTTTCGCGGGGTGGTATCTGTATCGGCGGCGGTGTTGTCGATTGCCGTAGCAGGGACAAACTGCGCCGTGAGTGTTATGTCCTCATCCACCACTATGGTGCGGGGATTATCGGTATTGCCATCACTCCACTGTGAGAATTGATACCCCTCGTTGGCGGTTGCTTCAATGACTGCTGTGTTATCAGCACAAGTCGATTCTTTGATTACACGAACTGCCCCCATTGCCTCATCTTGACTTGACACAAACAGTTTATAACTGGTATGTTCAATATAGTTCGTAAAACTGCTCCAGCCGTCCGCCGACTGATAAGCGTCCTTTGTGCCGCAGGGGATATATACAGGAATGTCTGCAGGGACACTATAAAAAGCAGATTGTCCTATTGTTGGGGGTATTGTCGCTAAAGTAGAGATAGAGGTAAGACCAATGCAATTAGAAAAGGGCGTATAGGTCAAATTGCAGGCTGGGACATGGTCTCAGAGCCGATGAATAGCGGGCTACAGCCGATTCAAAAGTTTCAGCACAAAAATCGACGATTGAAATGGCTCTATGGGTCAAATTGCAGGCTGAAAAAAGACCTACCATAAACACCCCCAAATTGGGGTTGCGTAGTATGCGGCTTGGGGAGCCGCGTAAACATAGAAATGGTCTCATTCGAATGTTCTAAATTACCCATTCAACTGCTGCAAAAAGTATCCACAGATAAAGCGTTTTCTATTCTCTTGCGACATCCCGTGGTGGTTGTTGAGCAACTTTTTAAGGTCAGAAAATGTACCCTCTATTTTGTTGTTTGTATTCGGCATTCCGGCACACTCCGGGCGTTGACAAGTGAACATATATGGCAGGTAAAAGTCGATACTATGCATCGCTGTTCTCAACCGTCGATGGAGAAAACAAACTCGACCATCTTTATGCGTAACGCGCTTGTCTAGTAACTCTTTGTACTGTTCTTTCCATGCGGTATATCGTTCGACAAAACTCTCATTTGTTAGATGTTTTATCTCTCGAATCAGAAGCATTAGGTCAATGGACGCTTTCATCTTTGGATTGTTCGTTAGATAACGCCTAACTATCTGTGCGATATGGAATTGGCACATTTGTATAGGGTATTCCGAAAACTCCTTAAACAGCGATTTCTTGCCATCAATGACGATTCCTCGTATAGTATAACCGGCTGTAGAGCTG
The DNA here is from genome assembly GCA_963622435.1 of Bacteroides uniformis. Classification (GTDB taxonomy): domain Bacteria; phylum Bacteroidota; class Bacteroidia; order Bacteroidales; family Paludibacteraceae; genus Colicola. The sequence goes on from CAVFIY010000204.1 coordinate 2,683, forward strand.
TAGATATGTGGTCAATAGCGGTACGATAATCTTGCGTTGTTTCGCTCTTAATAAACGCCAAATAAAGGGGCTTACCGGTGGCGTCATCAAGTGCTAACAGAACGCCCCAATTGTGTCCCCAATAGGTCACATCCAAGTGAACAAATCTGGATTGTCCTACCAAGGTAGGCTGCTCCCATTTCCGTTCGATGCGTTGCAATTGGCGTTTGACAGATGAGGGACTTATGTTACGCTGTTTAGCCAGTTGTTGGATGGTTTGTTTGTGGTTTTGATAGGCATTCCACAAATCTGCAGGATGTTCTAAAATTCCACCACGAAACTGATGTTGGCAGACTAAACATTTGTACAATTGCACCCCATTGCGGGTACCATTTTTCTTGATTTTAGCGGCTCCGCATTGCGGGCATTTCTTTGAGTTCATTTTGCGGCTTTTTTAGGATTTTGAATGCCGCAAAGTTACTATGAATCTGTAACATACAAAGAAATCAGCCTGCAATTTGACCCATAGAGACATACTACCCCTTTTTCAGCCTGCAAAATGACCCATAGACCAAAAAAAACGCTGACTTTGCGGGCGGGTGCGAGGGGACGCACAGCGGGACAAAGTCAGCGTAAGAGCGTGTTTTTAAGAGCGTGGTAAGGGCGTGGGGCGTGGTATAGGCGTGTTAGGACGCCTAAGGACAGCGGTTGCCTATTTAGTAGGCTTGTATTTCTGGATGTCCTGCCATTGCGCATCGGTGATGATATGAAGGTTATAGGCTATCTCGGCGGCGTGATAGGCAAAGTCCAACACCGTGTCGTAGGGGATAGGCAACTTAACCGACACCTTGTCCTTGTTAGCATATACCGTGCAAATCACGGAGTTACCGTTTTCCTGACATACTGCCGTTGTCGGCTCGACCACATGATTCTTACCATCGAGCGTTACCGATACATTCGGCGTTTCTGCCGGCAAATTGGCTACCAATTGGCGTCCTTCTGCGAAGGTGAATACACTCATTAAGCAGAGTGAGAGAACTAACATGACTTTTTTCATTGTTTTGAAGGTTTTTGTTTTGTTGAATGTGTGTGTAGGGGCGTTTCTTGAAAGCGCTGCAAAGGTAGGGGGAATAATTAATTAGTACAAAGATTTTGCTTGTCTTTGTACTCAATTGGCGTTTGAGTGTACAAAGTCCGGTTTGCGCATACGGTTTCGTACAAGAAGGGGTGGGGGACGGAAAAAGTTGTTTTGCGTGCATGGGGTGGGGGACTCTTTGTATTCTATTTATTCCTATGCAAATTGTAGTTGCAATTGACAGTCCATCGAAGCCGATTGTATTATATTGTACGGATGTATTTCAACTACATCTTCGGCAATGGTTCGGGCATAGTCCAGAAAATGGCGACGAAACTGTTGTTTATCTTTCCATGGGTAATGCTTTAGTACTTCGACACCATCCAACAATTGAGTTTCTATGAGGTTATTACTCTTCGTTGCGGTTTTCGGTCTAAAAGAAGCAAAGGCTTTATTTCTGCTGATAGCATAGTCCCATGCGCGGTTGGACATTCGGAATCCGTCTATTGTTCCAAGACACCAAAGGATATAGTTTGGATCACGTAATAGGATAGTTTGCAATGCATATCCGCGGTATATCCAGGGCAACCGCATCAAAATCTGTCAATGAGTGTGGTGCAGAGCAGTGCGAATGG
>CAVFIY010000205.1:0-3140 GCA_963622435.1 Bacteroides uniformis
GCCCGACACGGTCATCGTCAGCCGTGAGGTGTCAGTGCCTGTCGTAGAATATGTCGCCGTAGAACGGGAGAAACCGGAGCGACCCATGCGCACATTCTTTCGTATATCGGGTATCATCGCATGGTCAGTCCTCGCCCTACTCCTCGCCTTGCGTATCATCCGCCTGTTCTGTAAGGTCTAACCTCCAACAGCCGCAGGCGGTCTAACTTCTAACAGCGCAGCGGTCTAACATCTACCTAAATGAAACGAACCACTAAAATAATCATCTCCGCTACAGCCGCCACCACGGTCATTGTCTTGGTGGTGCTAATTGCTCTGTTGGTGCGGTTCTTGCTTGCGCGGAGAGTAACCGACACTACAATGAAACAGTTCTCTGATACACGCCTCCCGAGAGGCTATCGCAACAACAATCCGCTCAATATCCGTATCTCGTCCTCCTCATGGCTCGGTAAGGTGGCAGACAATACCGATGGGGTATTCGAGCAGTTCTCCGACATACGCTATGGCTATCGGGCGGCTATCAAGACCATCCGTAACTACATCACCAAGTATGGTTGCCGCACCATTGCCGACATCGTGTCCCGTTGGGCACCTGCAAGCGAGAACAACACGGCAGCCTATATCGCCAATGTCTCCAGCCGTACGGGTATCGCCTCCAACGCCACCATCAGTGCCAACTCCGAAGAGCAGATTACCAAGATAGTCTATGCCATGGCTATCTCCGAGAACGGCTCCACCCCTGCTCCCGATGCCTCCGCCATCACCGACGCATGGAATATGCTATAGCGGGGTGCTCCCCGGCGGGTGCTCCCGCAGAGCAATAAGCCCATTCGGCGGGTAAATCGACACCTACAACAAGCCCCAAGTGTATAGATAGGCACGGCAAAAATACAGAAACTCTTGTACTTTTGCAGAACTTTCCGTATCTTTGCACCCAAATTCTACAAACAACTAATTCGCTACTACTATGACTGCAAAACAAAAGAAGGACATCGAGACAAAGCAGAATCGTTTGGTGACGCTGATGTTGACCAAAGCGGGGCTAAAAAAGCAAGACATTTACGATGTTGCTATGCGTCGTTGGGTGAATGGGAACTTAGACTTGCTGAGTTCTGCTGAACGGGCGGAGTTTAAGGATGTGCTGTCGCTATGAAAAATAACGAGAACAACATCTTTGTTGATACCAACTGCCTAATCGGCTTTCTATGCGACAAGCACAACCTCCGCAAGAAGGCAGATGAATATAATACAAACGCTATCAAATACCTGCTCAAGCAAACGGGAAAGCGGTTGTATATATCCTCTTTGTCTATTGCCCAACTCACGGCAACATTCCAGAAAAGAATGTCCCGCGAGGAACTAATCAGTGATATAAAGTGGTTGGTATCAAGATTCAATGTGGTCGAGTTTAACAAGAGCGATATCACAATAGCTATTGATAGTATCTGTATGAAAGATGTGGAAGATTCATATCAATATCAAATGAGCCAAAAAACTCGTTGCCTATATATACTCACCAACAATAGCAAAGACTTCTCCTGTTTCTATAATGTTTCTATCTGCACCCCCAAGACGGTTCGTAAGATGATATTCGATTAGGCGGGGTACTCCAATAATCCCCTCGTGGTGCCGTGTTACCCGCTAAAAACTATGTTCTACAACATATTTTCGGCTCGTTAATTCCGTAAAATAGCCGAAAAATACGCAAAAGTGCAGAAAAAATGCACTTGCCTCTTGCACAATCCAACCAAAACCCCTACCTTTGCACCGTTCAAAGTATTAATGTCATAGAGCGGTGATGATATGCCGCCTGCGGGTGGTATTTTTGTTGCCCATAGTGTAAATAACGGTATAGACCGAATGCCCTGTGCGTACTGCTGTAATAGCGTATGCGAGCTCTATGACTAGACTTTGAACAGCAGGTAGCATTCGGTTTTTTGTGTTCAATGTTCAAAACTTAGTCATTATGGAGAATCCAATCAACGCTTCCTCTGCACGCAGAGAGATGCAAGTCACGGGCAAGCACCTGAATGGTGCCAAGGCACGCAAGTTCTTTACCTGTCTCGCCGATGCCATCAGCCCCACCGATGAGGTAGTCGGCTCGCTCGACCTCAACGACTACGGCTTTCAGACCACCTTTGCCGTCAACGGAGCCGTCATCGCAGTCAGTATTCTCGGTATGGAAGGAGGTGAGTTATGATGTCCGCTCTTTCGATGTCTGTTCTGCCGTCAGCGCAGGACTATCTTGCCCCCAACGCCACGCCCGACAGTCAGCCTATCCTGACCGACTGCCAACGCCTACGCGACATGCACTTCCAACTCGGGCAACTCTGTTCCGGTCTTACCTTCGATGATGAGCGTCGCCAAGAACTGCACGAGATGATGGACACCGTAGCCGACATCTATGCCGTGCTGCACGCCATCGCCCAAGAGAGCCAAGCCTACGCCCGCCGCAACCGGGGCGGGGTGTTCCCCGCAGAGGCGGGTGCTCCCGCAGAGCGATAGTCCCATTCGGGTGTCGTGTCTCCACTGACAACAACCTCGTGGCAGTAAGTATCGCAGAGAGAGTGCCGAGTTCTTGGCACGCTCTCTGCTTTTCCTCTGCCTGTTCTACTCACCTACTGATTTGTATATTTGCAGAACTTTCCGTATCTTTGCAGCGAAATTCAAACTTATAGAACTATGCCACGGACTTCAAAACTCAACGATGCACAACTCAAACTGATACAGATGTTCGAGTTTGCCTCTACGCCCAAGGAGGAGCAGGAACTGATGCAGGCTCTGCAAGACTACTATGTGAAGCGGTTCATCAACGCCCGCAGGCGCGTGATGAAAACGGGTAAATTCAATGCAGCCGCAGTGGATGCTTATGTCAAGACCCACCAACACGGCAAGCCTATCCAATGAAAATCGTATTAGATACCAACTGCCTAATCCAAATCGTAACAGGGCGAGGGTATAAGAATGCAGTATGGGAAGCCTTTCTGCACAAGGAGTATGTCTTGTGCTATACCACGGAGATACTATGCGAGTACGAAGAGGTGCTGAATCGTTTCTTTCATGATGCAGAACTGACTAAGGCTGTGCTGCAAATCTTGCTTACCGGTACGAACACAGAACGGATAGACCCGAGTTTCCGC
>CAVFIY010000205.1:3150-4354 GCA_963622435.1 Bacteroides uniformis
CGACAACAAGTTTGTAGATTGCGCTATCATAGCCGGTGCCACCTATATTGTTTCCAATGATAGGCACTATAATGTGCTGAAATCCGTTGCTTTTCCGCCGACTGATGTCAAACGCTTGAAAGAGTTTGCCGATATTCTCAAAAGCCTATCCAATCACCAAAAACAATAGCCGATTGATACTAAACACGCTTCACCTACGCTTCACCTACGGGTCAGATACGAGTTACCTACGCAGCCTGTTCCAAGTCGGAGCAGGCTGTTTTTGCGAAAAAAGTTGTACCACCCCGATTTGTACCACCATTTGTACCCACTTTTGTACCACCCATAACCGAAAGATATACAACCGATTACACGCTTTTCTCGCCAAGGTGGTACAATGGTACAACTTTTTTCCTAAATTCAACCGCTTCTATGTTTATGCTGTAAAAGTCCGCTAAAAAGTCATCCGCCTCGGCAATGATACGCACCATGTTCGGGTCGTAGTGATTGGCATATCGTGTGGTCATCGCGAGGTCGTGATGGTCGGCAGCCTGCATCACGGTCAACACCGCTCTTTATCTTGTCGAATATGCCCGTATCGCGCAGCGAGTAGAGTTGCATCTCATCGGGCAAACCCAACGCCTTGCGCATCTTTTCCCACTGCTTGCGAAACGCTTTGCTCGTGATGGCGCACTTGTCAGGAACCCACTTGGTGCCGAATAGGTAATCGCCGCTCTTGCTGTGTTGAATGTGTGTGGCAAGTCGCAGTATCAAGTCCGCAGAGAGCGGAGCATTGCGTCCGTTCCCGTTCTTGGTAATCTCTTGCGGCAGCGCGATGTAGCCGTCCTTGAGGTGCAGCATATCCACCGTGATACGCGTTATCTCTATCGGTCGTATGAGTGAGGTATAGACCAGTGCGCAGACCAACACCATCTCGGGACGCTTCTGCTCGTAGTATTCGCATATCCGCGTGCGTTGCTCTTTGGGTATCAGTATGCGCCGCTTCTCCTGCTTGCGCTTGGTCTTCATCAACTCGAAAGGGTTCTCCTTGATGTAGCACTTCTCCTTTGCCCACCCGAAGAAAGCCCGTGCCAACTTCAGCATGTTGTTGTAGGTGTTGGGATTGCTGTGCTTCTCGTAGTACCAATCCATGTAACGCACGGCGATGGTGCGGTTGAAATACAACGCTTTGCAGCCGGGCAGTTCCTTGTCTATCCACTTGCCG
>CAVFIY010000206.1:0-4331 GCA_963622435.1 Bacteroides uniformis
ATGCAGTCGCAGAGGAAATCGCTTTCTCCGCCCAACCGACAAACTTCCATTTCCCGCACTCGGCAGTTACTTCGGGCAGCGTTACGCCCTCTCCGCCTACCTCTTCCGTCAGGCTCTCCGGCACCTTCGCCGCCCCTCCTGTGGAGAACGACACGGTGTATTTTGGCAACTCCACTCTCGTCCCACTCAGCACCACCGTCCCAAAATGAAAGTCATTGTCACTAGTATTAGTAGTCGACCCCATATAGGTTAGTTTAATTACAGAAGTAGTATTAGGGATGTCGGTAATGGTGTATTGAGTTTCTTCACTTTTTGAGATAACACTGATATTGGATTTCATCGGACTAGATGTAATCCCCGCCATCTTATTACCACACGCATAGAAAGTGAGTTTTATATCTGTGTACCCTTTTAGATTGAGATTAGCAAAGTCAATCGTAGTCCCGCCTGCACTGCTATTCTTGTAATAGGTGTATGTCCCTTCTTGGTCTAGTGTCTTATCCGACCACATAATCGCCACGCCCTTATTCCGCCGATTCCCCTCATCCGCCGCCACCGCTACATTGGCTTTGAGTGCCTGGTTCTTCCACGCCGCTATCGTATCAACCTGCGCCTCCTCTGTCCCCACATCCGCCTTCACCGTCCCAGATCCTATTACAAACATCATCCCAAGCAGTACACATGCAATCCTTTTCATACCTTTCTAATAATCAAGTTGTTATGATACTAATTTATTCGCGTTTCCTCCACCACGAACAAACAGCGGAGCGTACAAAGGGTACGCCCCGCTGTGGTAGTTCCTTTCCAAAGAAAATGCCCACAATCGAACTAGAAGTACTTCGTCTCCATTCCGACTATCGAAGTTAACAGATTGTTAGCCAATCGACTAGCCCCGAAGCGGAAGTGCGTATTGTCCAACCACGCGCTGCCCAGAATCTCTTTCACGAGTGTGTAGTGCTGCACAGCCTCTTCAGTGGTGCTGACCCCGCCCGCAGGCTTGTATGATACCACCTCGCCCGTCTTCTCGTGCCAATCTTTAATCGCATTGCACATCACATAAGTCGCTTCAGGTGTGGCGTTTACGCTGATTTTACCTGTAGAAGTCTTGATGAAATCCGCACCCGCAGCCATCGCTAAAATCGAGGCTTGGTATATGTTCTCTGCGGTCTTCAGTGCCCCTGTCTCGAGAATCACTTTCAGGTGCGCCGAGCGAATCGCTGCCTTAATCTCACTTATCTCATCGAACACCTCTTGGTACTTACCCTCGAGGAATTTGCCTATCGAAATAACAATGTCAATCTCCGTTGCGCCGGCGGCAACCGCCATAGCTGCCTCTGCCACTTTCACTTCGATGAAAGTCTGCGAGGCGGGGAACCCTGCGGCAACGGCAGCAATCCCAATCGGCTCGGTCAGCGTGTCGTGCGCAGTCGCCACCAACGCGGGGTACACACACATCGCCGCCACATTCGGCACACCAGGGAAGTGCTTGCTGAACTCATTGACTTTCTGTGCCATACCGGCAACTTTAGCCGTTGTATCATCGCCGTTGAGCGTAGTCAGGTCTATCTGGTGAAGACACTGTTTCCAAACCTCAACTGTATTGTTCTCCGCGAAATGCTCACTGAGTATTTTCTCGCACGCTGCGTGTACGGCAGCATCGTCTTGATGGCAGTTGTACTGCGCAAATAGTTCTTCAAACTTTTCCATAAATCGAATCAGATGGTATGGGTATGATATTAATTAGATGTGTTAATCGTAATAGAATCAACGGGTTAGTCTTTGATGATGCGCCCGATAACCGTCTCGTTGCCGCGCACGACATCGCCCGTCTCGACATAAATTTCCGTGTTCAGCGGCAGGTACATATCTACGCGCGAACCTAATTTAATAAAGCCAAGGTGGGTGTTGCGGTGCGAGGGCTTTCCCGCACGGGCGTAAGTCACAATGCGTCGCGCCATCGCTCCTGCGATCTGCCGCACGGCAATCTGCACCTTGTCGGGTGTCTCTATCACCACCAGCGACCGCTCATTCTCCGTACTCGATTTGGGAAGCCAAGCCCCCTTGTGCCGTCCTTTTTGGTGTTCCGAAACGAGCACCGTCCCTTCAATGGGGTACCAGTTCGCATGCACATTGAACGGGGACATAAAGATGCTAACTTGCAGCATTTCAGCGTGAAAGTAGTCGTTCTCCTGCGTCGGCTCCACCACGACCACCCGCCCGTCGGCAGGGGCGACCAAGAAGTGCGGGTCGTCCACATCCAGTACGCGCATCGGGTTGCGGAAGAAGTAAGTCACAAAGACCAGCAGCACGGCGGTCAGTGCGAGCGTTACGCCCAGTATCCAGTGCGAGAAGCACAGATAGACGGCGATGTTGATAATAAAAAGCAGCAGTACTAATCCCACGAGGGTGTTGCGCCCCTCTCGGTGAATGTGCAAGCGGTTGATTTTCTTCATGTTAGTTCAGTAAGAGAGTGCCTTGTGCCTCTCTCGTTGTGTCGGTAAATATGGGGTACGCCCTTCGAAAGTGAATCGTAGCGAAGCCTTTGTCGGGTGTGGATTTATGCCCACTCGGCGTAGGGGAATTGCGCCAACATCTTGGCGGCTTGGTCTAAGCCGGTCTGCAGTTTTTTGTCAAGCATCATCTTGAACATCATCGGCAGGTCTGCCTTGATTGTCAAGCGAATACGCGTGTCAGCGGGAGCGACCTCTTTGAGTTGAATCCAGAAATTGACGGCAATAGGGATGTTCTCCACGCCGAATTTCAGTGTGTCATTTTCGATACGGTCAACTATCGAGATAGTGAATTTCTGCCCCAACCCGTCCACTTTCATGCGCACGGAGTCGGCACTGATTTCCAATTCCTGCACCTTGTCTTGCGGGATGAGATTGCGCACGCGCTCGATGTTCTCCAAATTGCCTAACACGCTGTAAACCTGTGCGGCAGAAGCAGTCGTGCTGCAGATTTTGCTTTCGTATTTTGTCTCTGACATAGCGTTATTTTTTCCATTTAGCGGGGTTCTTGTGCCATAGGCGCAGCGTCTCGATGTCTTCGTCGGAAATCACGCCCGCGTCTTCTGTAACACGCAGCAGCGAAGTGAAGTTCGTCAGTGCAACGAACGGCACATCCTCATCGGTGAATACCCGTTTGGCGGCGGGCAGTTCGAAGTCGAAGAGTGCCACCACCGCCTCCACTGAGCAGCCGTTGTTGCGTACGGCTTCGATCACTTTTTCCACATTGCGCCCGAGTGTCACCTGGTTCTCAATGATGACCACTTTCTGCCGCGGCCGCAAGTCGCCTTCTATCTGATTTTCAAGCCCGTGGTCCTTTGGGGTAGGGTATATATATATGTAAGGAAGCGTCAGTTGCTCTGCCACCAGCAGCCCGTGCGATATGGCGTTGACGGCAATACCAGCAATCACATCGGCGTCGGGGTACAGTTCTGCTACGGTGCGTGCCAATTCCAACTTGATGAAATTGCGCATGTAGGTGTAGGAGAAAATCTTTCTATCGTCGAAGTAAATAGGTGATTTCCAACCGTTTGCCCACACAAACGGACTAGCCGTTTGCAGACGGAACGCCCGTAACTGAAGCAGTTTCTTGGCGATTAGCAGTTCATGATTTTCCATAGATATAAGCGGTTTTGTATGTCTGTCGCAGACTTCTTGCGGTCTTGTACGAGGCTTTGGATTGTTATTTTGACAGTGTCCGCAATTTACTTGTGACCCTGCTTGAGGCTTTTGAGTAGTTATTTGGATAGAGTCCGCACCTAATTTGATATACTTGCGGTCTTGCTCTATTCTATTGTGTTGCAGTTTATTGCAGCCGGTTTCGGTGTCTATTGCTGCCTACTTTTTACCATTAAGCGGACAAAGTTACGACTTTTCTGGGATATATACAAGTCTTTGGCAAAATATATGTGCCACTTTCGCAAGATATAGTCATTTCCTATTCTATAACGAGTCTTACTATGGTAGAAAAATTGTCATCTTTTGTGGAATAATTCTCACAGACACATAAGTCTGGCAGCCTCTAACCACAGGGTAACATCAGGACAAGAACAGGGAGGATGTGTTCAATTAACAATTAAAAATTAACAATTAATATACCCATTCTTCGACAATGCATTATGCCCCTCTCCCTCAATCAACTAGAGCAACTAGATTCCCTAGTTCAACTAGATGAACTAGAATATCTAGAACAATCTAGCCCCCCCCCTAGCAGCCCACGAAAAAAGGGTAAGCGGACTATATCGCACCGCTACAACCTCCTACCCTTGCTTCGGTCAAGACCTGGGGGAATTCAGAGGGAGCTGGTCGTATAGGACTTACCCT
>CAVFIY010000207.1:0-4319 GCA_963622435.1 Bacteroides uniformis
ATCGGCAGGATATTGTAAATGACATAAGCCAACGGATAGAACCGCCCTGCGGATGGGTTTGTCGTGTCTGCGGGACTAAAGAAATGCCCCCATCCGGTGTGGGAGATAACAATTGCATCATCGCCAATTATCCATCCGGCGTGATACAGAATGAAGAAAGCCAAAATACCGGTTAGCAAAGCGGACAATCCATAAAAGATGCCTGAAACTACTTTTGTATTCATACAAAGAAAATAATGATTCCTACTATTATAATGCCGATGGCACCTATCTTGCGCCACGTGATACGCTCACGGAACACACAGAACGAGAGCAACGGCACAAAGAGATAACTCAGCGACTCGATGATGCTCACTTCTTTGACCAACACACCGTGACTCATAGCAAAGATGTTCAGCGCCATTGCCCCCAGCAAGATAGTATATCCGCCCACCACATACCCATTCATGTACTGCCGCCACCAAGTGGCATAGCCCTGCCGAGCCGCCTGCTTGAGCAGTATCTGTGCGCATGCCGCTGAAAATACGGAGAGTATGACAAGAAGTATGTACATGGTTGGTTTATTCGTTTATTTGTTTATTCGTTTATTTGTTTATCCGTTTATGCGTGGTTGAATGGGTTGAGTGAGTTTATTTGGTTCATATTTGAGTATATTTGTTTATGCGTTGATGAGTTTATTAGTTTATGCGTGGTTGAATGAGTTGAATGGGTTTATTTGGTTTATATTTGAGCATATTTTTTTCCCTGATAATACTATGCGGCGTGCTCGTTCTCGTTGTGGTCCTCTCGTGCGTATAGTCCTATCCCCGCCACTATTATCACAGCCCCGATGATGTTCTGCACGGTAATCGGCTCGCCGAACAGAGCGAACGCCAGCAGCATAACAAAGATAAGGCTTGTGCCTTTGAACATATAGGCGGTGCTGAGCTCGATGCGTTGCAGCACTTGTTGCCAAAGCACTGCATACACGCCCATCACGCCCACTGCCCCTGCAAAAGCCAGCAGGTAGCCCCAAGACATAAACGCCTGCTGCGATGCGTATTTGGTGAATATCGTTACGCACGCATAGAGGGCATTGATTGCCACAAGAGCACTATAGGTTGCCCACCGAGTCATTGTCTTAGCCAAAATCGCTTGTGATTAGGAATTTACCCAAATAGACAAATCCCATGAGTACATGTATTCCAAATAGTACGAGTAGCGCAACCTGCGAATACCCCCCCCATTGCGGCGGAGCGTTGCTTCGCGCGGAATAATTGTCTTGAGTATGTAGAAATAGACAAACCACATAGCGGCAATGGCTTGCCACCCGAAGTTGCCGTGTGTGGCACGAGGTCCCGTCTCTTGGCAGCACCATAGTATGCCGAACCCGCACCCCATCATCAGCAGCACGAACCAAAACTCGGGGTCGCGATAGACCTTGCGAGCGTACAGACAGAGGAACACAATGGGGTAGGCAATAGACACCGCAAGATATAGCGCATGCGATTGCCAGAAGTCGAGTGTGAATAGTTGCGCTATGTCTATCACGACGCTGCTGCCGTCGTTGCCGCCGTGAAAATAGATGGTTACATATTCATAGATGAGGCATATCCCGCCCGCGAGTAGGGGGAGCAACGACTTCCGGAATTCTTTCCGAAAGCCGTATTGGCTCAGCATCACAATCGGGAACGCCACCACATAGACAAAATAGAAACTCGGTTTGACGAGTACGCTCAAGGCGAGAAACAGCGTTAACAGGCCGTTGCGCCGGTTGGTGTATTGCCGGAACTGCTTCACCGACAGCAGATAGCACGCAATGGCAAACGGCATCATACAGAGTATGGTGGAGTTGTGCCACACATTGGGCACGCAATAGCCTAAATACATATTGTTCGCCGAGAGGAAGATGCCGAACGGTTTTAGGAAGTACATCACGGGCAGGATGTACACAAAGAGTAGGGCAAAGGCCGCCCCTTTGGCAAGTTTTGGCGTGGTCCATTCTCGGAACGCTTCTCGCACGATGGTGTATTTGGCGGTGTTGGCAGCAGCTATCAGCACCACCAATACGGCTCGCATGGGATATTTGGCACCGGTAAATAGCGTCAGCAGGTTGATGACAAAATACATCAGGAAGTTGGTCGAGAACAGCCGATGTTCCGCAAGCATTTGTTGTGCAATGTATGCATGGGCGGGCAGGTCGCTGTTCCATTTTATCACGAACATGATGTACGCAAATACCGCCAGCATCAGCGCAAACACCCCCACCACATCTCTATTCCCCCGCACCGTATTTCGAATCGCTTCTTTCATTTTATATGGATTCATAGCCACTCAATGGATTATAGCCACCAATGGTAAATAGGCGTTTCGTTTTGGATGGTAAATCCGTTCTTTTCGTACCAGTGGCAAGCATCGGTGTTGGCTTTCTGCGTCGGGACTTCCAGTGTTTTCACGCCCTGCTCAAACAAATAGCCTTCCACTGTCGCCATCAGTCGGCTTCCTATCCCGGAGTGTTGCCTGTCCGTATCGACTGCTACCAATCCGATATGTCCCAATGCGTTTTGATAGTCGAAAGTAATCATACCCTGTGCAACTCCCTGTTCATCTTCAGAAATCAATATCCGGCGGTTGCTGCCTTCTGCGGGGCAAGCATTCTCAATCCAGCGGCGATACAATCGTTCGAAACTTCCTTTCGGGAGTCGTTGGTCTAATTTGAAACGGGAAAAGCCGCCACTCACCAATGCCAAATGGTATAATGCGTCGGTGGGGTGGTCGCCATTGAAAAATGTACAGTTAGGGAATGGCTTGTGCGGTTCGCAAGGCTTGCTATAGAGAATTTTTTTATCCACCAATTGGGCTCCTTCTGCACCGAATCCGACTACACCTGTATCAAACACATACAGCAAGTCGTATTGCTGTTTCCATTTTGCGTGCCGCCGAGATATTTCTTCGCAATCCGTCCGTGTCTGCAAGTCCGCACGCCCTATTCGCAAACCGAAAAAGCGGGAATCCCAATCTAATGTTCGGACCGTCATACCTCCAAATTGCGTGTTTCACCAACAATGAAGGTCGGGCGTTGCTTCACGGTATCGAACATCTTGCCGATATACAGCCCCACTACTCCCAATAGCGAGATAATAATGCCCGCTATTATCCATATAGAAACGATAAGACTCGTGTAGCCCAGCACCGCTATGTCCCCTACGAGGAATTTTACCAAATAGACAATGCCGATTATCAGTGCAATCCCCGTAACGGCAAAGCCGCATTTTACCATGAGCCGCATGGGCTTGTCGGAGAACGAAATCATGGTATCAATAGCCAAACGCATAAGTCGCCCGAAGTTGTACGACGACTTGCCTTCGGCACGCTCAGCGTGCTGCACGGGCAGGTAGGCTTTTCGAAATCCTGCCCACTGCACTTGCGTCGGGAAATAGCGGAAACTATCGCCCATCGACAATACGGCGTCTATCACACAGCGGCGATAGATACCGAAATTCGCCACCGAAGCGTCTTGCTTGGTGTCGGTCAGATAACTGAAAATGGAATAGAATACTTTGGAGGAAAGGCGTTTGAGCCATTTGTCCTCACGGTGAATACGCTGTGCGAATACCGAATCATACCCCTCCTGTGCTTTGCGGTAGAGGGCGGGGATTTCTTCGGGGCGGTCTTGCAGGTCGCAGTCCATCACCACCATATAGTCGCCCTTGGCGTAGTGCAGCCCCGCCGTAATGGCATAGTGTTGCCCAAAATTACGCGAGAGATTGATGCCCTTCACGCAGGGATTGAGCGCACATTGCTTCTCTATCTCCTGCCACGAATTGTCCGGAGAGGCATCATTGACGAGAATTATCTCATAAGCGAATGGCTCGTGGGGGGGGGTAATAGAATTATTCGCAGTCGAATTGCCCTGCTGCGTGCTTGCAGTAGCGTCAGAGAGGTTGGTCCCCGCTGCTTTGGCGAGGGTGTTCATAGCCTCGACAATGCGGCGAACCAACTCCGCCACCATCTTCTCCCCGCGATAGACGGGAGAGACTACGGATATATGACAATGTGTTTGCGGCATAGAAATAATAGGGATGGGTACGGACACGCTGTCGGGGCAATCCCCTCAACTTCAGGCGTACTCATACTGCTTGCAAAGTTAGTACTTTTTAAGGACATAGCCAAATAGAATCTATTTTTTCTTTTTGTCAGGTCCTCCATGCGCCTCATTTTGGGACCCATATTATACGGTTGAGGGGAATACATAATATAGTAAGGTGCTTCCCTATAAAAACAGCCCCCCCCACTTAGGTACCCAATCTTTCTGTATAGAAACAGGGAACACTTTCCCC
>CAVFIY010000208.1:0-4318 GCA_963622435.1 Bacteroides uniformis
CGTTAGATATTCGTTGACTTCCTTGTCGCGCCGGATGTTTTTTTCTATTTTCGGTAGCCAGAAATCCCGATGGCTTTTGAAGTCGTATTGTTGATGTTCCCAATCTTTCCCGTGCCACATCTCGCCGTCACAGAAGATGGCGATTTTCTTTCCTTTGTGTACGATATCGGGATGCCCGAATATGGTTTTATCATTCTTTCGATAGCACAACCCCTCCGCCCACATCCGTTTTGCCAATAGAATTTCAGGTTTTGTACCTTTCGATTTTACGGCTGTCATATTCCTATGCCGTTGTTCGGAGGTAAGTCTATCCATTTTTCAATCTCTTTGATGAAGAATATACTGCAAATTCTGTACCGGGCAACTGACAATGCACAATGGTGGCGTGTCACCACCGACAATAACATCCGGCGTATATTAATTCCTAATTCCTAATTCCTAATTCCCATAAGTCTTTGCTTCTCGGTTGCAGAGGTCGAGGAACGGGCAGTAGGGGGAGCATTTTGTATCTTCCACTTGCGGGAAGTCGCGTGTGGTCAGTACCTCTCGTACTTTGGCTTCCAACTCGGGGACGAATGTTTCGCGGAGGGTGCGGTAGTCCTCTATGGGCGACTTGTCGAGCGAGACAATGGTATTCTCGCGGGTCAGTTTCTTCTGCGAGAAGAAGAGGTTCGGCTGTAGTGGGAGCGGATAGGCTGTGCAGTCCGTGCGGGCTATTGTCTCGCTGTAGATAAGGGTCTGCAGCACATAGCGGCTCTCCTGTTCGGTGAAGAGTTCCGCACTCTTCGCTTCCATTTTCTTCGGGCTGTAGCCTCCCGTCTTATAGTCCACCACACGCAGCACCCCGCGGCAAATGTCGAGGCGGTCTATCGTGCCGCCGACTTGTATCGTTCCTCGCCCCTCGCCCAAGTCAACGGGGAAGGTACGGCGTTGCTCAAGGAGTATCATCTGCAAGCCGTCTTTGGCGTCCTCTATGTCGTGCTTGAGTAGGTTACGCACCGTTTCCGCAATCACACGGTTCTCCAACGGGTGCGCCTCCTGCACATAGTGAATGGTGTCGTCGGCGGCGTTGTTGTGTTTGCGGTATTCTTCGTTCTGCTTTTGGTATGCCGCCTCGACCGCCCGGTCTATCTCCCCGTGGGCGTTGTCGTACACCTGCTGCAGGTCGGCAACCGCTATCGGCTGTCGGCTGCTACCCGAGCAGTGGCAGTAGGCGCGGTAGATATACTCCATGGCACTATGCACGAACGACCCCAGTTCGTTGGACTGAAATATCAGTGTGACGCGGCTTGTCGGCTCTATGCCCAAGACATAGTGCAGGAAGAACTGACGGGGGCAGGCGATGTAAGTGTTGAGCGCACTGGGCGAGAGGGTGTAGGGGCGGGTAGTGCCTGCGTAGTAGAGCCGCCCGTCGTCGTGTAGTTCGAGGCGGGAGAGTAGGGGGCAGGCAGCCTCCTCCATATCCAATTCGGTCGTCGGTTGCAGGCGGTTGTCTTCCGCCAGCACGAAGCGCCGAACCGTGAAGTAACAGGGGCTGACCATTATCTGCATCAGGAAGCGGGACATGGTCTTACGCCCGAGTGCGGTATCGGCATTGGAGAAGACCATCGTTACCTGCCCCGCACGGCTCAAGAGGCGGAAGAAGTTATGCGCATATACAGACGCACTCTCGTCGCGGGTCTGCATAGTGTAACTCTTGCGCAGGTAATAGGGGATGAACGACAGGTCTGCCTGCTGCCGCGGAACGACCCCCTCTTCGACATTGAGCAGTAGCAGGTTGTCGAAGTCCAGTACACGCGTCTCCAGTACGCCCATCACAGAGATGTCCGTAATCGGCTCGCCGTGGAAAGGCAGGCTTATCCCCTCCATATAACGCCGGAGCAGACTGCGCAGCAGCACGAGCGAGTGAATCTCTTGTTGCCACTCGGGGGCGGAGAGGAGGTGAATGAACTTGTTCAGTATCACCCGTGCTTGGTAGAGCGACTCTTGGATAAGCAGCCACTGCCAGTTATCCCGTGTCTCTGCGGGGTCTTCGGTGCGGCGATGAGCCAATCGCTCGGCGGGGACTACCACTTGCTGCAGCAGGCGGCGCAGCACATCGGCGTAGGTCTCTTCGGGTTGGCGGTCATGGCTCTTATCCGAGAGGAATGCCATACTGTCGGCGAACACTTGGGTGGCGGAGAAAGGGAATCCCTTGGTGATATTAATCGGTTCGCACACCGTCGCCCCCTCGGGGAGGATAGACGGCAGGGCGTAGATGACAGGCTCGAGCATCTGTTCGTCGCATATCACGACCGCCGTGCGCTGCCCTTTGCGGGTGTAATGCTGCTGTAACCAAGTGTGTACATACTGTGCTTGGGCGTTGGCTGTGGTGGCGGACACAACATCCACGGGGCGGGGTTCGTTCCATTCGGTGGGGGTTGCCTCGTTGCCAAACTCGGCGATATGTTGTCGGACAAAAGCAAAGGCTTTGGCGTTGGGCAGGAAGTCGGGGACATAGTCCCAATAGAAGCGTGCCTGCCCTTGGTCGTATAGCAGGCGCATCAGGTCATGCTCCACGGGCATCAGGTAGTTGAAGCCGATAAAGACGAACTGCCGCCCCTCGTACTGCTGTTGCAGTTCCTGCCAGTTGGTAATCACTCCCCGCATGCGTGCGCCCTCGTAGCCCTTTCCCTCTGCTGCCAACTCGGCGTTGAAGCGGAGGTAGATGTCGTACATGCGCTGCCAGATTAGGTCGAACTTATGGCGGATAGAGTCCTCCGCCGCCTCGGGGTAATCCGCACGGTGGAGCAGGTCTTCCAATCGACGGCGCACCTCCTCGTCCAGTTCTACACTCTCCAAGCGTTTCGCCTCGATCGTATTCTCGAAGAACAGGCGCAGCCCCTCGGGGGGTACGCTTTTGTCGATATTATTGAAGTCGGCAATGAGTTGTCGTCCCCAGCCGTAGAAGATGTCGAGGGTAAGGGTCTCGCCCGTCACCTCGCGGTAGATACGACAGAGGCGGCAGACGGAGTCTAACTCTTCTTCTTGGCGGAGGGGGCTCCAGGTGTCGAACAGTTCGGTCAGCGTAGTTATTTCGGGCAGGAAGATAGCGGGTAGGTTCTCGCGGCGTTGTATCTGTTTCAATTCGTTCTTCAGTGCCAGTCCTGCACGGTGAGAGGGGAAGACAAGGGTCAGCGCACGCATATCCAGCCACCCGTGTTTAGCGACTAGCGAAGCAGCAACTGATTCTATAAAGGAACTCATAGTCTAATTAATAATTAAGAATTAATAATTAACATGCGAGGGAACTGACCTTGCTCCTATTGGACTAATTAGACTAATAAGACCAATTAGACCAATTAGACCAATTAGCGGTCGAACATCCGCCCGCCTGGGGGTGTGGGTTGTGGACTAAGGAATTCTTGCTCAGCCCACTGGGCTTCGCTCGCTTCGGACACTCAGTGTGCTGCGCACACCTGTCCTCCGCTTCACCCCACCCGCGGCGGCTCGCCAGAGCCGTTTGCCCATACTCTGCCACCTACTTCCCCTAGCCAATCTAGAACATCTATCCCCTACTTGTATCCCCCTCCTTGAGGGGGTTTGGGGAGTCTTTGTGTCCCCCTTTCTGAGGGGGTTGGGGGAGTCTTTGTATCCCCCTCTTTGAGGGGGTTGGGGGAGTCTTTATCCCCCTCCCTGAGGGGGTCGGGGAAGTCGTCTTAGCATTGCACCAGCGTCCCGCTGTTGGCGTACCATAGGTATCCCGTTACATCGATGTACCCGAGTTTGCGGAGGGCGTGCATGTAGCCTTGTACCTGCCGCGGGTAGTCTGGGCGGGGCTGCCCGAACTTGTAGTCCAATACCACGGCGTGCTTCCCCTGCAGCATAACGCGGTCGGGGCGGAGTTCCTCGCCGTCTATCAGTATGGCTTGTTCCCGCAGTAGTTGCCATTTCCCGCTGAACCAGTCGCACATCTGCGGGTTCGTCCACGCATTGGCTATCAGTTGTTCTATCCGCTTCCGCTGCGCCTCGCTCTCGATGATACCCTTTTGATAGAAACTGTCCAGCACTTCCTCTACATCGTCCCGCACGCTGATATGGGCGAGGATGTCGTGGCATACATTGCCTTGGTCGATATGCTCCAGCACCACCTCTGCCTGCTTGCCGAGTGCGGTGTAGAGAGCAGACTCCTGCGACTGACGGAAGCGCACTTGGCTGCTGTCGCTATGGAGCGTGGCGGGCAGCGTGTCGGCGGTGCGGAAACCGAACGGCTCTGCCTTGCTCTCCTGTTTGGGGCTGTGTATATACGCCGCCTCGCCAAAGGTGTATTCTGTATAGC
>CAVFIY010000209.1:0-4306 GCA_963622435.1 Bacteroides uniformis
GCTTTTTCGATGTAAAATGCCAATTTTTACACTACATTTCGTAAAACACACACTATCTTACGACAACGCTCCGCCCATACTAATAATATTAAGAAATCAAGAACTGCAACCGACAACAGGCAAACAAAATCAAAAACGCATTGCACTACCATAAAGATAATGCAATGCGCTGATAGAAAAGTATGACTTCGTACAACAGCCTACCGACCTCGCAAAACCGATTCGAGAGAGGACAAATCCGGATATGTCTGCCAGCCGAAAGCCTCAGCGGCTTTGCGATTCGCCTCCAAGTCATCCACAAAATAGAACGGCTTTGCACAATGATGCTCGTTTAGGTACTGCTCCGTTATGCGATAAATCTCCGGCTCCGGCTTACTGCAGTGGAGCAAGTGCGACACGAAACAATGGCTAAACATCGACATGTCGTAACGCTGCTCAATATCCGTCCAGTGCAAGTCGTTATTGTTGCTAAGCAGATACAACGAATGCCCTGCGGCTTTCCAACACCGAATCTGCTCCAATCGCTCCTCCGGAATACCTCCGTGCATCAGCAGCCACGCCTGCCGCAAATCATCCTGCGTGGCCGTCGGCTTCGCATACCGCAATAGCGTATCCAAGAAATCGTCTGTCGTGACTTCGCCTCGTTCATACTGCAGCATCAGGCTATGCGCTTTCCCCTCCGCATTGCCCGCCAGCCCCAGCACCTCATCCACACAGGCCTCGCCCAGTAGCTCACAAAAGCGGCTGATGCATCCTTTCATGTTGTGCTCCATCAGCACCCCGCCCATATCTAAAATAATCGTCATAGCGTTGATTTACAGCAGATTATTACATTCGTAGTTTGAAGCCGCTCAGCAGGGTGTCGGGGCAGAAATGGAATACGGAGGACATCTCGCCTGCCATGCAGAATCCGCATTGGCGGCACTGCTCCGTACCATAGCCCACGCACAAGCCGCGGCTGCCGTCGGGGTAGATGAAGTTCGTCACAAAGCACTCCTTGCCGAGTTGTATCTGCCCCAGTGCGTTCTGCTTCATCTTACGCAAGCCCGAGTAACTGTTCATTATCGGATAGCCCTTGCGCTTATACGCCAGCACCTTATCTATTAAGTCCGCTTTCTTCTCGGCGGGCAACATCAACTCCTCCGTACCGGGGTACGGCGTATGGAAATTGACCGAAATCTGCTCAATGGCTGGGTTCTGCCGCACATAGTCCATCGCTGCGTCCAACGACTCATAGTTCAAGTTATTCACTACCATATTGACACAGATATGCCGCTGCCCCGAGCGGCGGATGTTCTCCTCCAGACGGGCGAAAGTACCCTCGCCCCGAATGCGGTCGTGGTACTGCCCCACCCCGTCCATCGACACCCAAATCGAGTGCGGGTGTATCCACGAAAAGTCCTGCTGCGCATTGGTTGTTACGGTTATCGAGAAGAAGCCCAACGCCCGTGCCTTATCGATTATGTTGTTGATAGTCAGGTCGCCCTCACGCCACAGCGTCGGCTCGCCCCCCTCGAGGTCGATAAAGCGCGAGCCCTGCGCATAAGCATACTCCATATCCTTCACGATGTCGGCGAAGGCACGCTGCTTATAGCCCGCACTGCCATAGACGGAACAGTGCTTGCAACGCAGGTTACACTTGTCGGTTATGAACAGTACCGTTTGCAGCGGTGCCTTGCGCCCGAAAAAGCGCGCACGCACGAACCATTGAGCGAGATAGAAGAGCATTTTGCGGTTGAGGAGTTGAGGAGTTTAGGAGTTTAGAAGTTTAGAGTAGGGAAAGGGCGAGGTGGACGAGGATAAGGATGAGGCAGAAAAAGGTACAGATATTGCGGGCGAGGAGCCAGCGTATCAGGAACCAGTCGATGCCCGCCTGCACATAGTCGTCCCAGTTGCCCATCGGTCCCATCCACCAACGGGGCGAGGTCAGCGCGGGCAGGTTATGCACAAAACGATAGGTCGAGTAGATAAGGTACAGCGACATCGGCAGCGTGGCGAGCGTCAGCAGATACCATGCGCTCCACCAGCCGAGGGCTATCCCCACCCCGAGCAGCACAAAGGGCAGCAGGGCGAAGACCGCCACAAAGGCAAGTTGCAGCGATGGCCAACGCAGCAGGCGGGCAAAAGTCATCTTCCCTAATGCCGCGTCGGCATTGACTTCCATCACCGAATGGACATAGAGTATGTTGGTCACCAGACTCCCCACGGCGAGGCTCATACACAGCATCTGCCACGAGAAGACTTGCCCCGTCATAGCCGCTTGCACGCCCAGCATATTCAGCGGCCCGAACATCAGTCCGATAACGAGTTCGCCCAGTCCGTGGTAGCCCAGTTCGAGCGGTTTTCCCGAGTAACTAATGCCCGGCAGCAGCCCCAGCACAGCGTACAGCACAATGCCTGCCGTGGCGTGCCAACCGTGCAGCAGCCCCTGCGCGAGGAACGCAATCAGCCCCATCGAAGCGGCGAAGCAGAGAAACCACGCCACTGCCCACCCGAGAGCGTGCAGGGTTGTCTCACCGCTGCGGATATAGTTGCACTTGTCCGCACGCGCACGAATGCTCTCCGAACAAATCTCGGAGCGTATGCGCGAGTCGTGGCGGTAGTCAAAATAGTCGTCGGCGAGGTTCATACCGAGATGTGCGGCACACACGCCCAGCAGCACGGGCAGCGCCAGCCACCACACGAAGCCGTCCTGCCCTATACAAAGGACAATCGCCGTCAAGCAGGGCAACGCCGACTGCGGAAGAGAGATATCGCGGCTGTTCTTCAGCCAGAAACGGAGAGTATTCATCGCATAATTGACTCCCCCTCGCCCCCTCAGAGTGGGGAATTGGGAACAAATTAGGAATTAGAAATTAGGAATTAGGAATTGTGGTGCAAAGGTACGGCTTTTTATTGAGGTATGCAAAAATAGAGCGGAAATAACGGCAGGATGTTCTATATTTCTTTTAATTCTAGCGACAAAGGGGGCTTGAGGGTCTTATCAGCCTATACTCCGATGCGCTAAATGCTTCGGTAATGCTTCGGTTATGCTTCGGTAATGGTTCATGGTTGACAGCATTCCGACAGCAGGCAATGGGCGTTTGGGTGGCAGGAAGAGGATGTTCTATTTGACAGGAGTGCGGGGAGGTTTGGGGGGTTCTTTGAGTATTTCCGAGGTATTCTTCGGGAGAAGTATTAGGGTTATTGGGGGGGCTTGGGGTGAGATTTGGGCGGGGTGTGAGGAGGATTGGGTGGGTCTTGGGGCGGAGTGCGGGGGATTTTTGCAGGGGGCTTGCGGGAGTCAAGAAAAAAGTGTACCTTTGTGGCGAATATATATAAGGTATGGGAATAAGGAAGAGTTGGAGAGAGTGCAGGGGAGAGTTTGGGAGATTGGGATTGGATTTAGGGGAGATTGGGATTGGGTTGTGAATGGGGATAGATAGCGTAATAAGTTGATATATAATCTTTTGACCATGGATATACTTCGTCTGCTACATCAGGAAGTGGTGCCTGCCATTGGCTGCACAGAGCCGATTGCCGTGGCGCTATGCGTTGCCCGCGCTCGGGAACAGTTGGGACACGAGCCGACCGCCATTCGCATCCGCCTCAGCAAGAACATCTACAAGAATGCCCTCTCGGTCGGAATACCCAACACCGGCATGACCGGGCTGCCCATTGCCGTTGCGCTCGGGGCGACTATCGGGCAGAGCAAGAACCAACTCGAGGTGCTGTGCGATGTGTGTCCCGAGGCTGTTGCTTACGCCAAACGATACATGGAGCGCACGCCCATCGAGATTGCCATTGCCGCTGACGCACCGGACATACTATACATCCATGTGGAAGTCGAGAATGGTGAGCAGCGGGCGGAGGCGACCATCGAAGGCAGCCACACGCATTTCGTGCCGACCGAACACGCCACGGCGTGCGGCATCGGGCGACCCACCCCGCCTGTTGCGGAGCCGGAGCCGCTGACGATGCGGCAGGTTTATGACTACGCGCAGGGGGTGGCGTTAGAGGATGTGCGGTGGCTGCTGGACGGCGTTAGGATGAACATCGCTGCCGCCGAACAGTCGTTTGAACACGACTACGGGCATGGGCTGGGGCGGCTGCTGCACCGACAAGACACGCTGACGGCTTCCATACTCGGCGACACGCTTTTCACGAAGATTCTCAGTTACACCTGCGGGGCGTGCGACGCGCGGATGTCGGGGGCAATGGTGCCTGTGATGAGCAACTCCGGCTCGGGCAATCAGGGCATATCCTGCTCCGTTCCCGTCTTTCTCTACGCCCGAGAAAAGGGGTGCAGCGAGGAACAGACGCTGCG
>CAVFIY010000210.1:0-4257 GCA_963622435.1 Bacteroides uniformis
CTATTAGACCACTTTTGTTCATCGATTTTTGTCTCAAGCACCTTAAATCGCTGCATACCCCATTAAATCAGGGCTTCCGAACGATTTCAGACTGCAAAATGAACATTACGCCTCATTCTCCCCCTGTTTTCACCTCCTCTCCCCTTCATCCCCCCCCCCCTCATTCTTGCCTCATTCGTGCCTTGGTGGATGCAATGTGGATGCAATGTGGATGCAATGTGGATGCAGGGTAGATGCACTATATAATAAGGAATAGTATGTTCTATCCGGTGAAAAACCTTGTATATATAAGGAAAAAGTTGTACCTTTGCCGCCAAGAAAGGAGAATTAACTATGGAAACAGCAGCACAAATGACATTCCGTATCACGCTGCCGAAGGCTGATACGCACTTTTTGAAGCGTCTTTCTGAGAATATGGGCTGGCAAGTGGTTCGTATGCCTGCTTCCAAAGAGTCTGCGCCGCGAAAGGTTGCCATGACAGAGGAAGAATTCCGTGCAAAGATTGTGCGGGCAAGGCAGCAATATGCTGTTGGAGAGGTGGTTACGATGCAGCCGAACGAAACATCGGAGGACTTTATCGAGCGGATATGTACACGATAGTTTTTACGCAAGAGGCGCAGGATGATGTGGTAGCACTGCGCAAGCGTTCTCCGCAGGCGTTCCGCAAACTGACAAAGTTGTTGGATGAACTGCGAGAACACCCTCGTTCCGGTACGGGGCAAGTGGAGCAATTGAAATACTTTGCAGGGGAAACATGGTCACGCCGTTTGGATAGAGAACATCGGTTGGTGTATGAGATTCACGATACGGAGGTTCTTGTATTGGTCTTGTCTGCTTTCGGTCATTACACTAAATGACAGAGTATTAGTAGATTGAGCGTCGTTGTCAAGCGAGTTCTTAAGGATAATGAAACGGTACCTAGTGTAGGCATACTGAGGAGAATGCTTATATATCATTCCGCCTCAAACTTGTCGGGCGGTTATTTTTTTTTATGTCTGGGTCTTTTTTTTCCGTGTCTGCTATCACCTCTTAAAGAAAATGAAACGCAAACAGTACACGAACAACAGGTTAACAACAGCCAAGAATTTTTGTTTGTATATATAAGGAAAAAGTTGTACCTTTGTCCTCAAATTGGTGTCGGCACAGCGATGTTCTATACGCACAACAACGCGAACGCATTGACTAACAAACATTCGCTCAAGCGAATCCCCAGCACACAAGTCGCTAACACACAGTTAAGAACATGACTAAGCAAGATATTCGGATTATTTATATGGGTACGCCCGAGTTCGCCGTCGAGAGCCTTCGCGCACTCGTGGAGGGCGGTTATCAGGTGGTGGCAGTTGTCACAATGCCCGACAAACCGGCAGGGCGCGGACATCGGTTGCAGTACTCTGCGGTGAAGCAGTACGCACTCTCGGTGGGGCTGCCCGTGCTGCAACCCGAGAAATTGAAAGACCCGGATTTCATCGAGCAACTGCGTTCGTATCATGCAGATTTGCAGATAGTTGTGGCTTTTCGTATGCTTCCGGAAGTGGTGTGGGCGATGCCCCGTTTGGGGACATTCAACCTCCATGCTTCGTTGCTCCCGCAGTACCGTGGCGCAGCGCCTATCAATTGGGCGATCATCAACGGCGACACCGAAACGGGTGTTACCACTTTTATGCTCCGCCACGAAATTGACACGGGCAATATCATTCTCCAAGAGCGCATCGCCATTGGTGCGGACGAGAATGTGGGGAGCGTACACGACCGCCTGATGTCGCTCGGCAAAGACCTTGTCTTGCGTACTGTGGATAAGATAATAGACGCTGATAATCAAGGAGTTGTGCTGCCTACTATCCCGCAGCAGGAGGTCGCAGACCTGCGTCCTGCGCCGAAGATATTTAAGGAAACCTGCGAGATTGATTTTGGCAAAACGGGGCAGGAAATACACAATTTCGTGCGCGGGCTGTCGCCGTACCCTGCCGCTTGGTGTAATTTGACTTTGCATGGTGAGGTATATGAGAATGTGAAGGTGTATGCTGTGGAATGTACTGATAGTCAGGGAAATGAGAATAAAGAAATAGTCGTGCCGTGTGCCGATGGATATGTCCGTATTTTGGAGTTGCAACTGCCCGGCAAAAAACGCATGGACGCAAAATCCCTCCTCAATGGACTTAAGTAACAAATTCTTAATTCCTAATTCTTAATTCCTAATTTCTAATTGATAAAGCCCCTCCTCTGCATATTAATTGTTAATTTTTAATTGTTAATTCCTCCTGTGTTTAACTATATTGCCCTGATAGACAAGTACTACGCCTCCTCGCCCGAACTGCGGGAGATACTCGTAGCCCATAGCACACAGGTGCGCGACCGTGCGTTGCAGATTGTGGATGCACACCGGGAATGGACTGCCAATCAGGAAGTTAGCCGCGAGTTCGTGGAGGAAGCCGCTATGCTGCACGACATCGGAATCATCTACTGCGATGCGCCGAAGATACACTGCGTGGGGACGCATTCCTATTTGGAACATGGTTACTTGGGGGCGGAACTGTTGCGCCGCGAGGGGCTGCCCAAACACGCCTTAGTCGCTGAGCGTCATACGGGTACGGGGATTACGGCGGAGCAGGTTTTCCGCGAGAAACTGCCTATCCCGCTGCGGGACTACTGTCCCGTGTCGTTGGAGGAGAAAATCATCTGTTACGCCGATAAGTTTTACTCCAAGAGCCACATCGGCGAGACTGTTTCGGTGGAAAAAATCCGCAGTCAGATATGGAAGTACGGTCACGATGCCGTCCTGCGTTGGGACGCACTCGTCGCCCTCATGGGAGAAAAAGACAATGCTTAATGTACAATGCACAATGCACAATGCACAATGCACAATGCACAATGCATAATGCATAAAGCACATAGACTCAATATAAACAACATAAACTCAATAGATTACGCAACTTCGTATAGCCACCATAGGATTTTTTGACGGCGTCCATCTCGGGCATCGCTATGTATTGCAGCAACTCTGTCTGCGGGCGCACGAGCGTGGGCTGCGTCCCCTGGTTGTCACTTTTGAGCAGCATCCGAGCAAGGTGCTGTCGTCTGACTATACCCCGCGGCTGCTCAATACTTATTCGGAGCGCATTGCGCGTCTTCAGCGGGTGTTGAGCGAACTTCCTTTCGGGGCGGATGCGGAGGTGGCTGTGCTGAACTTCTCGGAGGTCTATCGCCTTGAAGCACAGTCGTTTATCGCTCTTCTGTATGCGCAATACGATGTGCGAGCGATACTCATGGGCTATGACCACCGCTTCGGCAGCGACTGCCTGTCGGATAAACAGGACTATCTCGACGCCGCTAAACCCACAGGGATGGAAATCCTCTTCTTGCCGCAGTTCTGCCCGCAGGTGTCTTTCGCCGAAGACGGTCTGCCGCAGCATGTCAGTTCGACCGACATCCGTACCCTGCTTCGGGCGGGGCGGGTAGGGGAGGCGAACGAACTCTTGGGCTACCCCTACTCGCTCCAAGGGGTGGTCGTGCACGGCAACGGGATAGGGCGGCAAATCGGTTTCCCGACTGCAAATATCTCATTATCAGACCCGTACAAGTTGCTACCCGAGGCGGGAGTCTATACGGGACAGGTGCAGATAGACGCCGAGACGCGCCCTGCGTTGATAAACATCGGCACCAATCCCACGGTGGGCAATCATCGCCAGACCGTCGAGGTACACATCCCCGCTTTCGACAGGGACATATATAATAAGGAGATACAGGTGACGTTCACAGCCCGCCTGCGCGATGAGCGGAAATTCGACTCGCTCGAGGCACTGCGTACGCAGATACAGCACGACCTCACGGCTCTGTCGAAGTAATATGCAGAAATACAAACGATTACACGATAATAATATGGACAAAATCAGTTATGCATTGGGACTCTCTATGGGTCAAAACTTGATGAGCAGCGGCGTTGAGTCGCTCAATTACAGCGACCTTGCAGAGGGCATCAAAGATGTTTTGGAGAAGCAGAAACCGCAGATTTCCTATCAGGAAGCGCAGCAGGTGCTTAATACTTTTTTTCAAGAATTGGAGCAGAAAGTAGCAGGTGCTGCCAAGGAGGCAGGGGAGAAATTCCTTGCGGAGAACGCCAAGCGTGCGGGGGTCAAAACCACCGCGAGTGGTCTGCAATACGAGGTGTTGGAGGCGACTCTCGGACAAAAGCCCAAGGCAACAGACAAGGTAAAAGTGCACTACGAGGGTACGCTTCCCGATGGCACAGTTTTTGAT
>CAVFIY010000211.1:0-4228 GCA_963622435.1 Bacteroides uniformis
GTGCGCACACTCCATTTCTTTTTACCCTCCGCCGAATAGCAGTGCAGCACCCCGCTCGACACATAGTTCTTAGCGTCCGTTACAAATATATCCCGCGTGTACGGATTGACCGCAATGCCGTACGGAATGGTGATATCCCGTTCCGTGCCGTCGGTGATGAAATGCGAAGTTACTAATTGTTTGGTAGCCACATTGATAATACCGTATGAGACGGCGTTCTCCTCTGTTTGGTTATTCCACGCCACGCTGTAGAAATAGAGCGAATCGCCCAAGATGGTCATCTCCGAGCAAGGAATATCGAGCGTATCCGTCACCACCATATCGGTGGAATACGGGGTCTTCTTGTCCAACACGCACAGCCGTGACGGAACGCTTTCGTAGTCGCCGCGCGAGGACACCCATAGTTTGCCGTATGCATCTTTGCGAATACGGTGCAGGTTAATAGCGACAGGGATTTTCTCCGTCTGTTTCATGCCATACCGCTCCACCACCGACACCGTGTAGTCGTAGTTCGGCACACGATACCCGCCCGAATTAGCGACATAGATATAGTCGCCCATTATCTCCAACTCATCGGGTTGATAGCCGACTGTCACCTTGTTGGTTATCTGCAGCGTAGCCGTATCCACCTCGAAGACGGCACCGAGTTGTGCATCGGGGTCAATAGCCACAGGACCCACATACGATGAGATATACGCCTTACCCCGTGCGAAACGGATATAGCGGCAGTTCGGTATATCCACTTGCCCGATACGCTTACAAGTCTTTGCGTCCATCACCTCCACTTTGTGCGAGCAGTTTATCACCGCATAGAGTTTGCTGCCGTAGATTTGAATATCGTTGCCCACATCGCCTAACTCCATGATTACATTGGGGTTACGCTCGGTGTATATATTGCGAATATAGTAGGCGTTCACAAAGTCCACATAGTCGATACTCGCCTTGTTGCTGCCCATATTGCCCTCGTTGAGCAAGTACATCCCGATAGGTTCATCGGCTGCAAAATCGTCTATCGTCCGTATCTCCATCGGCAGCAACTCATACTCCGTCGGCACCACCAATTCATCATGCCGACATGACACGAAGACTACAATTAGCCATAACAGGAAACTTATAATATATATATGCCTACGGTACATGCTATTTTCTTTTGGAACGGACGGCTATCGCCGTATTACCACTAATTATTCATAAAACAAAGTTCTCCGTTAATGCCCGTTAATAACCCATTAATTTCATCGCTTTTTACCACTATTGTTATAAACGAAGAGGGTGTTTTTTGAAACAAATATATTCAAATATTATTCAAATAAAGAAATTACTTTTGATTTTATTGTCTGTGGCGACACGCCACCGGCGTAGCCCGTCCGTTCCACAAAGTTCTCAATGTGGCAATTCCTAATTCATAATTCCTAATTCATAATTATTTTCAGTATTCCACCACAACGCTTCCCCGATAGTTCCGTTTTGGCATAGGGTAGTTGAGGATGACATCGTAGTCTTGTCCGAGCAGGTTGTTTATCTCGAAAGTGGCTTTGAGTGTTATCTTTTTTATACGCCACGAGCCGGTGAGCGACATATCGTGCGTGTACCACGGCTGCGTGTAGTTATAGACGATGTTCTCCTGTTGGTTGTACCGCTCGCCGACATAGATAAAACTGTAGTTCAGCGCATAGTTGCGCCATTGGAGCATAGCTATCGCCGAGCCGCTGTGCCATGGGATATACGGTATCTGGTCGCCGTAATAGGTGTCGGCAGGGTCCGAC
Source organism: Bacteroides uniformis (assembly GCA_963622435.1). GTDB lineage: Bacteria > Bacteroidota > Bacteroidia > Bacteroidales > Paludibacteraceae > Colicola. Next base: position 1,767 of record CAVFIY010000211.1, read on the forward strand.
ACATCAACGGCTTTCTGATAAGTGTATTGCACTTTGGCGGTCAGCGACCAGTCGTACGGGAAACGCAGTGTCATCTGCATATTCGCATCCACGCCGTGAATCTTCACCAGCCCGAGGTTGAGCATCGTCCAACGGAACTGCTGCCCTTTCGGGTAAGCGATAATCTTGTCCTTCACCTTATTATAATACACATCCACCGAGATATTAAAGTGGTTAAATATCTGTTTCGGTTTTAGGTAGTCGTAAGCAATGCCCACATTGTGTTGTATCGCCATTTCGGGGCGCAGATAGGCGTTGCCCATGTCGGTGTAGTATAGGTCGTTGAAAGTCGGGTAGCGATACGCTTGCTTATAGAATGCATTGAGTTTCAAGTCGATACGCTTGAACGGCTTGTACGACAGAAACACCGCAGGCGTGAACTTATACTTGTTCGGTGCCTCATCTCGCTCGCGTGCCTCCTCGTTGATGAAAGTACCTAATATGCTCGCTTGAATACGCAGATAATCATACACATTGAATGCCGTTGCCGCCGCCAGCCAATGGGAAAAGCGGGACACCGACATATAGTCCGACAGCCCGTTCCATTGCAAGTCGTAGGAGAGGGACAAGTCCCACCAATTGAACACCGCCACTTTGTTTGCCCACGAGAGGTACGCCTCCTGTTGGTTGTAGGTGTTATCGACATGAATCAACTTGTCGTCGTTGTTGACATAGCGGGTGTGGTCGTACGCATATTTGGCGTTCACTTTCACCGACCAGCGGTTGAAAAACTCGTCCTGCCACGACGACTGCACGAACATATCCCTATCCCACAGCCGTTCGCCTCGCCGCCACACATTATTCACAATCGCTCCCGGCACACCCCGCTCGGAGTTGTAATAGTAGCCCTGTATCTTCCAAAAACCCGTTGTAGAGTAGTAGTAATTCAGCCCCGCCTCCACACGCACGGCGTTCACATCGCCGTTCTGCCGCACCGCCGTGGTGTCGTAAGCCAACTCGCCCGAGGGCGTTACACGCCTGTAGCGGAACTTATATTTGCCGTTGGAGTGCACCACTTCGGCGTTCATCGACAGGCTCAATTGGTCCGTCAGTTTGGCGTCAAAAAGCAGCGACGGATTGACAAGCGCAAACGAACCCGCTTTCAGCCCCGCACGGATATGCACATTCTTGCCCGGCTCGAACTTCGGGCGACGCGAATTGAGGTAGATACTCCCCGCCGAGCCGAACTCTCGGGCGGACTGAAAGATGTCACTTTTCTGCCCGTTGTAGAGCGAAATCTCGTCAATGTTCTCGAGTGAGAACTTGCCCAAATCCACTTGCCCGTTCTGGGCGTTACCGAGTTGAATACCATTGTAATAGACGCCCAAGTGGTTGGTACCCATCGAGCGGATATTCACCGTCTTGATACCCCCTACCCCGCCGTAGTCTTTTATCTGCACACCCGAGAAGAAACGGATGGCGTCTGCCACGGAGAGGCTGTTCAGTTGCTCCAACTCTTTGCCCTCTAATCGCTGCGGACGGATAATATCCTTCTCCTTATATTTCGCCGTCACCTGCACCTCTTCCACCTCAAACTGCCGATATACGCTATCGCGTATATTCGCTGCCGCGTATTCTCGCACTTCGTGCGTATTTTCGCCTTGCGTATCTTCGCTTTGCGGTGCCGTGTCGGCACTCACATTAATTTGTCGCTCGGCGGGAGCACCCGCCGACACGCCGTTTGTCTGTGGCGACACGCCACCAGCCATGGCACCACACCCAAGCGTGCAAAATAATACTATCGTTGCTAATCTCTTTTTCATTGCCTCGTCTCCAAATCCTCGGGAGCAGCGGCGTGTGAGTTGTTGTGTAAGCACTCACAACTATGCCTATAACATCTATAGCCGCTATAAATTCTATAGCCCTATAGTGAACTGTGCATTATCTTTGGCAGGTATTCTGACTTAGGGCTCAACTATCCAAGCCTTCCCATTTGCTTATGCAAACAGTGACCGGAGAACAAATATGCGAGGTTTCCTGTTCGCTCCGCCCACGAGAAAAAAGAAACAACGGAAGTATATTCTTTTATTTTCTTCCATTTTTCTTGCCGCTTGCGGCATAGGAAAACCCTCGGTACTCCTAATGGATAGTTGTTTTTGCCCATTACAGCAGCGGGTCTGTTCGGGATTTGCACCCGATTCCCGTACCAAAGACGGCGCAAAGTTACACCTTTTTTCGCAGATACACAACCCCTACAAAAATATCTCCTCCACGCCTCTCCCGACAAACATTAAAATCCCCTAATGTTGCATCCCTCATCAACAGCCCTCGGAATGCTGTCTATCTTGAACCATTACCGAAGCATAACCGATACATTACCGAAGCATAACCGAAGCATACGCCTGATTTGCCTATGGGACTTACTCGGTGTCTTGTCCTAAATTAGGTTGACTATTTTGGATGGTATGTCGGAGTTAAGTTGA
>CAVFIY010000212.1:0-4227 GCA_963622435.1 Bacteroides uniformis
ACCAAGTGGTGGCGTATCGGCGTGGTAATCTGGTGTTTGTCTTCAACTGGAACGGGCAGAAGTCGTTTGCCGACTACGGATTCTTGGCGCCCGAGGGCAAATACCGTGTGCTGCTCGACACCGACGCCAATCGGTTTGCGGGCTTCGGACAGAACGACGACAGCGTGGAGCATCTGACGCAACACGATGGCCTCTACGCCCAAGACGGCAAGGGCTGGCTCAAACTCTACCTGCCTGCCCGCTCGGCCATGGTGCTGGAGAAAATTGACTAATTTTTCTCTAAATGCTAAACATTCAACACTAAACATATAATGAAAAAAATCCTTCTCGTTGCCATGGCTGCGCTTACGCTCGCGGCGTGCAACAAAACTTCGCTCAAAGAGCAATATACAACGCTCGAGGAGAACGCGCAAGCGCAATTCGACTCGCTCAAGTTCGTGAATCCCGAGGCGGCTGACTCGGTAGTGGATGCCTATTTAGTGCAGTCGCTCGATTTGTATTTCGCCCACCCGAAAGACGCTTACTCCGACACGATTCTGCTCGACATCTATTATATGTTGAGCGCCGAGCAGAAAGACCGCGTCTTTGGCAGCATGACGGAGGCAAAAAAGGCTTCGGAGGCAATGTCGGAACTCTATCAGACCTACTGCATCGAGCAAGCCACCTCGGCAGGCAAGACCTACACCGATGTGCAGTCGCTGCAAGCAGACGGTACACCGCTGGCACTCAGCGAGTTAGTGGGCAAGACAGAATATGTCTTGGTCGATTTCTGGGCATCGTGGTGCCGCCCTTGCCGCCAACTGCTGCCGGTGCTGAAAACGATTTACGAGGCGCAGCCGGCAGGCAAACTGCAAATACTCGGTATCAGTTGCGACCGTGATTCGGCGGCTTGGCAGCAAGCGGTAGCCGAAGAGCAATTGCCTTGGCTGCAGATTCGCGACCTGCGTGAGGAGCCGTATAATCCGTGCGATGTCTATGGCATTCGGGCGATACCGACGACTATTCTTATCGACGCTGCAGGTACGATTGTCGCCCGCAACCCGTCGGAGGAGGAGATAGAAGCGATTTTGAGTAAATAAATCCAACCTCCAACATCTAACAGCGCAGCGTTCCAACATCTAACAGCCGCAGGCGGTCTAACAGCGCAGCGGTCTAACTTCTAACAGCGTTAGCGGTCTAACATCTAACAGCGTTAGCGGTCTAACTTCCAACAGTTCCGCAGGAACGGTCTAACATCTAACAACTAAAATCTAACACCACCATGCGTGTAATTATTCAACCCAACTACGACCTGCTCAGCCAATGGGCGGCGAATTATGTGGCAAAGCGTATTAACGAATTTGCGCCCAAGGAGGGCACACCTTTTGTGCTTGGGCTACCGACCGGCTCTTCGCCGCTGGGCATGTACCGCCACCTGATTGCGCTCTACGAGGCGGGCAAAGTGTCGTTCCGCAATGTCGTTACGTTTAATATGGACGAGTATGTAGGGCTGCCGGAAGACCATCCGGAGAGTTACCATAGTTTTATGTGGAACAACTTCTTCTCGCATATCGACATCCGCAAGGAGAATGTGAATATCCTCAACGGCAATGCGGCGGACTTGCAGGCGGAGTGCGCTCGTTACGAGCAGAAAATCAAGGACTACGGCGGAATTCACTTGTTCTTGGGCGGTATCGGACCCGACGGGCATATCGCATTCAACGAGCCGGGGTCGTCGCTTGCCAGCCGCACCCGCAAGAAGGAACTGACCACCGACACCATTATCGCCAATTCGCGTTTCTTTGATAATGATGTCAACAAGGTGCCCAAGACTGCACTGACGGTGGGCGTTGGGACGATAATGGACGCGCAGGAGGTGCTGATTATGGTCAACGGGCATAACAAGGCGCGGGCGCTGCAGCACGCTATCGAGGAGCCTATTTCCCACATGTGGACGGTCTCGGCGCTGCAGATGCACCAACACGGAATCATCGTTTGCGACGAGGCGGCGTGCGATGAACTAAAAGTCGGCACATTCCGCTATTTCCGTGATATAGAGCGCAATAACCTCGACCCGAATATGCTGTAAGCGAACCCGCAGCGGTTTGTCATTATCCGAATAGGTAAAACGGGGCGTGTAAGTCCCCTCATTATATATGTTGCAGATTTATAATACACTCAGCCGTCAGAAAGAGTATTTCCGTCCGCTCCACGAGGGGCGTGTCGGGATGTATGTGTGCGGACCCACCGTCTATGGCGATGCCCACCTCGGGCATGCGCGTCCGGCGATTACCTTCGACCTCTTGTTCCGTTATTTGCAGTACCTTGGCTACAAGGTGCGCTATGTGCGTAACATCACCGATGTGGGCCATTTGGAGCACGATGCAGACGAGGGCGAGGACAAGATAGCCAAGAAGGCACGCCTCGAGCAGTTGGAGCCGATGGAGGTGGCGCAGTACTATACCAACCGCTACCACCACGACATGGAGTTGCTCAATGTCCTGCCGCCGTCGATTGAGCCGCACGCCAGCGGCCATATCATCGAGCAGATAGCCTTTGTCGAGAAGATTCTCGCGCACGGCTATGCCTATATCAGCAACGGCAGCGTCTATATGGATGTCGAGAAGTATGCGCACGATTTCCCGTACGGCAAACTCTCAGGGCGCAACTTGGAGGATATCAAGACCGATACCCGCGAACTCGACGGGCAGGCGGAGAAGAAACACAGTTACGACTTCGCTTTGTGGAAGAAAGCCGCGCCGGAGCATATCATGCACTGGCCGAGTCCGTGGTCGGAGGGTTTCCCCGGTTGGCACATGGAGTGTTCGGCGATGGGGACGAAGTACCTCGGCGAGGAGTTCGATATCCACGGCGGTGGTATGGATTTGATGTTCCCGCACCACGAGGCGGAGATAGCCCAGTCGTGTGCGGCGTTGGGGCATGAGACGGTGCGCTATTGGATGCACAACAATATGATTACCATTGCGGGCAAGAAGATGGGTAAGTCCTATAACAACTTCATTACGCTCGAGCAGTTCTTCCGAGGCGACCACCCGTTGCTCACGCAGCCGTTCTCGCCGATGACCATTCGCTTCTTCATTCTCATGGCGCACTACCGCTCGACTGTCGATTTCTCCAGCGAGGCGTTGGAGGCAGCCGAAAAGGGCTTTGCCCGTCTGCAAGAGGCGTATTCCCGTCTGATGAAACTCACCCCGTCCGCACAGAGTACGGTCGAACCGGCAGGCTTACGCGAACGCTGCGCTGAGGCTATGGACGACGACCTCAACTCGCCGATGGTCATCTCGGCGCTATTCGATTCCGCACGGGCCATCAACACCGTGTACGACGGCAAGGGGACTATCTCCAAGGCGGATTTGGACGAGTTGCAGTCGGTGTGGAAAGACTACGCCGTTACTATCCTCGGGTTGCGTTTCGAGGAGGCGGGCGCAGGCAATCAGCACGCGGCTGCGTTCCACGGCGCGATTGATTTGCTGCTCGGTATCCGTTTGGACGCCAAGCGCCAAAAGGACTGGGCCACGAGCGACCGTATCCGCAACAGTCTGACCGAGTTGGGCTTCTCTATCAAGGATACCAAAGACGGCTTCGAATGGAGCATCTGATGCCGAACCGATTTACAGGCCCTACCCATACTGCACTGTGGGTAGGGCTTTTTCTGTGCCTCTGCGTGTTGTCTTCTTGCGGTGGCAATAGTGCTAAGCCGGTGGAAGACAGTCATTTAGTGTCCTATCCGGGGCGTACGTTCAGTTATAAGCAGCGTTTTAACGACAACCAGTCCCGTCAGATTCGTGCGGCGCAGGCGGGAGGCTTGGATGCGCCTCTCAAAGACCGTGAGGCGGCGCAGCACCAACGGCGACACCTGCGTGAGATACACTCCACGGACAATTATGTAGTGGACGAACTGACGCATTCCATTCCGTATCTCGTGCCGTATGCAGCCGATGAGTTGGAGCGAATCGGGGAGGGCTTTGCCGATATTTTGGCGCGTAACGGCTTGCCGCACTATCGTTTCCATGTCAGCAGCGTGTTGCGCACGGAGGATGATGTGCGTCGCCTGCAGAAGAGCGGCAATATCAACTCTGTAACAACATCTTGCCACTGCTATGGTACGACGTTCGACTTGACTTATTCCGATTTCGAGAAAACCACTCGCACGGGGGATTATATGACGCCCGACAATCTCAAATTGGTTCTAGGCCAAGTGCTTCTCAACGAGCAGCGTGCGGGTCG
>CAVFIY010000213.1:0-4189 GCA_963622435.1 Bacteroides uniformis
CCCGTAGGCAACGCATAGCACGCATTGCCCGACACCTTTCGCTCGCCTATCAACACATCGTTATGTTCCGACTTCGCCGCCGCAAACCCCAACTGCTGCAATGCCTCCGTCACTCGGTCTAAATAGAACTGAAAAACCGCCTCGCTGTGGGTATCGGGCGTGATGTACGACAACATGAGGTTGCCCCCATCGGAATAGACACAGCCTCCCCCACTCTTGCGACGATACATCTGCACCCCGTGCGTGCGGCAATAGTCCGTATTCACCTCATCCGCCATCACTTGATGCCGCCCAAAAATCACCGTCGGCGGCACCACCCAAGTGAAGAACAGCGACTCCCCATCCCCCTTCAAAGAGGGGGACATAACCGCATTGTTTGGGTCATTTACACAATGTGCAGTATGGTCGGATACATGTTGGGCAAGGTATTCTTCCATCGAAAGATACCAAACCAAACGCTTATTCGGTGGCGCAATGACGTGCTGCATAGTCGGAAAATTTGTAAATTATTCCATAGTTATTTGAAAACTACCCATAGTAGGCTTCTGTTACCCCAATGGCACAATCTCTCGCCCTTGGCAGAATCGGTGCGTGATTTGGCGGTCGTCGCCGGTGTAGATAAACTGCTCCAATGCCGCACAGGGGTCCGTTTTCGACGGCTCAATCACCAATGCATCGAAGGCGTAGCCTTTCTCAAACGCCCCCACTCGGTCCATTCCGCACGCCGCAAAGAACTCGCCCGCTGCCTTGGTGCCTAAATAGAAGGCCTCGCTCAATGTCAGTGTCGGCAGTTTCCCCTCCGAGGCGGCATATTGCATTTTCGACATCTGCACCACATAGCGCAGCACCTCAAACATCGAGAGCGTGTGTCCGCCTGAGATATCCGATCCCAATACCACCGGCACGTGATGTTGTAGGAGTTTCCGAACGGGTGCTATCCCCGATGCCAGATTGCAATTAGACGTCGGGCAATGAACGGCATAAACGCCCTTCTCCGCCATCAGGTCCAGCTCCTCGCCCGCTGTGTAGACACAGTGTGCCATCAGCGTCGGCGTATCACCAAACAACCCATATCGGCGATAGGCGTCGCCGTAACAAGCGGCTTCCGGCTCCAACTCTCGCACCCACGCAATCTCCGAGCGGTTCTCGCTCAGGTGCGACTGTATGGGCAAGTGCCGATTACGTGCCAAATCGCCCAATGCTTGCAGCATTTCGGGCGTACAACTCGGCACAAAACGAGGCGTCACGATAGCCCCCACCCGCGGCATGGTAGCGGTATGGTTCAGCAGTGCTTCGGTAGCGCTAACGGCTTCGGCAGGCGTATTGCATAGATTCTCCGGACAATTGCGGTCCATTCCGACTACGCCCACCAAAGCGCCCAAACCGGCTCTGTCAAGATAGTCGGCAAGAATGCAAGACGATTCCCCGTGAACAGTCGCAAATACGACCGAGCGCATCGTGCCGAAACGAATCTGCTCATTGACAAACTCCCGATAGACCTCACGCGCATAATCCGCACTGTCGAATCGGGCTTCCTCCGGGAAGGTATAGGTATTGAGCCACGGCAGCAGTTCCAAGTCCATTGCCACCCCCATATTGCGATATTGGGGCGCATGGACATGCATATCGTTCATGGCGGGAATCAACAGCGCTTCCCCGAAATCGGTTATCGATTCGTTCGGGAGTGCTTCGGGCAGCGTTGCCCCCACATAGGCCACATAGCCTTCATCATTGACAACCACATAGCCACGCGGAAGTACCTCAAACGCTTGCGGCGTGGGAGTATGGAGAATATTGGCTCGATAGATTTTCATTGTAGGTTACGCCTCCTTTCCGTTCTCGCTCACGGCATCTTCGCCGGCGCATTCCGCATCAGCACCTTCAGCGGCACTCTCCGCATCGGCACACTCTTCGGCGACATGTTCCTCAATAACCTCCTCCAGCGTCTTTTGTTCTTTTTTGCGGCTGTAAAACGGCACGAGAACAAAATAATTGACCACTCCCGCCAACATGATGGCAATGATTCCGGCCCATTCTTCGGACAGGGTGCAAGCAATCAATATGTGCAAGAAGCCGATTTGAATCAGGTAATTCACCAAGCGCCCCAGCAGGAAACCGCCCGCATTTTTGACACTCGGGCGGGTGCGGAAGGTGTAGAAACTTGTCAGGAAGTAATTGACAATCATCTCGATACAGAAACCGAGCGTAAAAGCCGTTGTCACCCGTAGGCTACTCTCCGCCCACACCACATCGAACAGCGCCAAAAACGCATAGTATATACCATACTGCAATGCCGTTCCGAATGTGCCTACACAAACGAAACGGACTGCAGAACGATATTTTTCCGGCAAGAGCCGAGTAATTGTCTTCAGATAATGATGAATTAAGAATTACGAATTATGAATTATATGAGCCGTCGGACTCACTTGCCCCACCGTGCGGTCTAACCTCCAACAGCCGCAGGCGGTCTAAATCACCCCAATGCGGCTATCAGTTCTTCCATAGCGGCTTGCAGACCTTCGGCGTTGCGACCGCCGGCAGTAGCCATCCATGCTTGTCCGCCGCCACCGCCTTGGATGTGTTTAGCAGCAGACTTTATCATAAGTCCCGCATTCTTGCCTGCATCCACTAAGGGTTGCGAGAGGAATACCGAAATCATCGGCTTGCCGTCCCACTCAGTGGCACCTACCACGGCGAAACGCACATCGGCGAACTTACCGCGCAGGAGCGGCAGCACTCCACGAATCATATCGGGCTGTACGGTACCTTGCACACGAACGAGCTTGATGCCGTTATAGTCCTCTGCCCGCTCTATGAGTCGGTCGCGATACTGCTCCAACTTCTCCGCCATATAGTTCTCAATCTCTTTCTTGAGCCCCGCATTTTCCTGCACCGCTTTTTGAACGGCAATAGCAATATCCGGTGCATTGTTGAGCAAGCCCCGCAGGTTCGACAGCATATCCTGTTGTGCAAAATAGAGTTCATCCACCTTGGCGGCCGTTACTGCCTCAATACGACGCACGCCTGCTGCCACACTGGTTTCCAGCAAAATACGCACGGCACCTATACAGCCTAACGCCGGAACGTGGCAGCCACCGCACAACTCGATGGACGGTCCGTATTTGATTACTCGCACATCGTCGCCGTATTTCTCGCCGAACAGTGCCATCGCTCCCATCTCTTTTGCTTTGGCAATCGGTGTGTGGCGGCTCTCCTCCAACGGATAGTTGCGGCGAATCAGCTCGTTGGCGAGGCACTCTACCTTGCGGAGTTCTTCGGGCGTCACCTTCTGATAGTGCGAGAAGTCGAAACGCAGCGAGTCGGGCGTCACCAAACTACCCTTCTGTTCCACATGTGCTCCTAATACGGTGCGCAGCGCATAGTGCAGGATGTGCGTACAAGAGTGGTTGCAGGCAATCGCTTGTCGGCGCTCTGCATCCACTCGTGCGAGCAGCGGTGCGTCAATCGCTTCGGGCAACTCGGTGCAGATATGTACGGGCAGGTTATTCTCCCGCTTGGTATCGATGATACGAGCGGTACCCAGCATACCCGTATCGCCTACCTCGCCACCCATCTCGGCGTAGAACGGCGTCTTGGAGAGCACTACCTGATAGAACTCTTTGCCTTTTTGGCTCACCTTACGGTAGCGCAGTACCTCCGTTTCCACTTCCAACGTATCGTAGCCGACAAACTCGGTGTCGCCCTCACGGAGCACTACCCAGTCGCCGAGGTCCTGCTTGTTGGCCGAACGCCCCATCTCTTTTTGGTGTTCCAGCGCCTTTTGGTATTCCTCCTCGTTGGTCGTGAAGCCGTTCTCACGGAGAATCAGCTCCGTCAGGTCGAGCGGGAAGCCGTAGGTATCTTTCAGCGTAAAGACATCCACACCGGAAATCTCTTTGCCCTTGACCTCTTTCATCAATTTGTCGAGCAGCGTGATACCCTTGTCGAGCGTACGCAGGAATGCTTCCTCCTCGCTCTTGATAACAGGGATAATCTGTTGCTCTTGTTTCTTGAGTTCGGGATAGGCATCACCCATATCCTCAATGAGTTGCGGCACTAATTTGTACATAAATGCCTCTCGTTGCCCCAAGAAGGTGTAGCCGTAGCGGACGGCACGGCGCAAGATACGGCGGATGACATAGCCCGCTTTCTCGTTGCTCGGCAACTGTCCGTCGGTAATGGCAAAGGC
>CAVFIY010000214.1:0-4168 GCA_963622435.1 Bacteroides uniformis
GATTATCGGGTGATTAACGGGTGATTAACGGGTGATTAACGGGTGATTAACGGGTGATTAAGCCGAGATTACCGAAACTATACCGAAAGCGGAAGATAAGAAAAACGCATTTCCCTCTTCCGTGTATCGATATTTTTGTGTACCTTTGCCGCACAAAAGACCCACTCGACAGACTTACAACATGAAAATAGGCGTTTTTGACAGCGGTTACGGCGGCTTGACTATCCTCGATAAGATTCGCACGGTGCTGCCCGAGTACGATTACCTCTACTTGGGCGACAACGCCCGTGCGCCCTACGGTCCCCACTCCTTCGAGGTCATCTACCGCTATACTTGGCAGGCGGTGCAATACCTGTTGCAGCACGACTGCGCACTGGTGGTCTTGGCGTGTAACACGGCGAGTGCCAAGGCGTTGCGGACGATACAGCAGCACGACCTGCCCGTCCTCCGTGCGGGCGGCGAGGTGCCGAATGTGTTGGGGGTCATCCGCCCCACGGTGGAGCAAGTCGCACTGCGCACGCGCAACGGACATATCGCCATTCTGGGGACACAAGGCACGGTCGACAGCCTGAGTTATCCCCTTGAGTTTGAGCGACTTTGGCAAACTATGGACAAGCCGTTAAACACGCTGACCCTCACGCAACAAGCCTGTCCGATGTGGGTGCCGCTCATCGAGTCGGGCGAACACACGGGGGCAGGTGCGGACTACTTCGTCGATAAGTACCTCCGTCAGGTCTTCGCCAAGGACGCTGACATCGACACCCTCGTCTTGGGCTGCACGCACTACCCGCTCTTGAAACCGAAGATAGACCAATGGCTGCATACCTATCATCCTGTCGTACAGAGCATTACGCAGGGCGAGATCGTAGCCGACTCCCTCTCTGCGTACCTCAATCGCCATACCCCGATACGCCACGCCTTGAGCCAAAACGGCACCTGTACCTACCTAACAACAGAGTCGGCGTCTAAGTTCGCCGACTCTGCATCCATCTTCCTCTCCTCCCCCGTCTCCGCCACCCATATCGTACTGTAAATCAGCACGGAATAAACAACGGACTTCATCGCTGCGCAACCCCGGCCGATAGACAAAGGCTGCATGGCACTAGGCATATATACTCAAAAATAGAAGTGCAGGGAGAACGAGAGTGAACGAACAGATAGTATAGAAAAAAAGACAGCGAGGAAAAGGTTACTCCTTTTCCTCGCTGTCCTTTCTCGTTGTCTTCCGCCCCATCGCTCGCGGGTGTGCGTGGCGGTAAGCGTCCCGCACTTGGTCGAAAGTGGTATGCGTATAAATCTGTGTCGTGGAGAGTCCCGCATGCCCGAGCAGGGTCTGAATGGTGCGAATGTCCGCCCCGTTATTGAGCATAGTCGTGGCAAAGGTATGGCGCAGTACATGCGGCGAATGCTTGCGTAGCGTACTAAACTGCCCCATTCGCGCCCGTACAATCGTGTAAAGCGTATTCTTGCTCAGCGGCAGCACGACACCGTCTTTGCCTTTCCGCACGAGCAGCGTGGGGGCGGTAGGCACTCCCGTGTACTCCTCGCGTGCCTCCTTGTAGTGCAGAATTTGCTGTGTCAGCCGCTCGCCGATAGGCACAATACGCTCTTTGCTCCGCTTCCCGAAGATACGAATTTGCCTCTGCTCGAGGTCAACATCCGTATCTGTCAGGGCAATTATCTCCGCCCGCCGCATTCCGGTTTGGTAGAGTAACTCGATAATCAAACAGTTGCGAATGGTAGGGAAATCGTCTGCCTCGTTGTCAGCCGCCGTCGCCTGTGCCATCTCCTCGGGCTTGAAGAAGACGGGCAAAGGTTTATCGACCTTTGGCAGCACAACCATACGGGTGATGTCGCGCCGTACAACACCCTGTCGTAGAAGAAACTTGTAGAAACTATGAAGACCGGAGATTTCCCGCCTGACCGAACGGGGCTTCTGATGCCGCACATCTATGAGGTACACTATCCACTGCTTCACATCTGCATCATCGACGGCAGTGGGGTCAAAGTTCTCTTTATCCACCCCCAGGAACGCACAAAACCCCTCGAGGTCTCTGCGATAGCCGTCCACCGTAAGCGGTGAATACTTTTTCTCCACGGCTATATACTCCAAGAACTTTTCAATATGGCTCATCTCCAATATCAATATGGCTCATCTCCAATACAAAATATCCAACTCCCACCCATGGCACCTCACCCCCGACAACTAACTATATCCAATTCCCAATGATGGCGTGCCGCCCCCGACAACGAACAATGCGCAATCCACAATAAAGATTCATCGCCACAGTGGCAATTTAAGAAAGGGAAATAACTTTCCACTCTCCCTGCTTACGCCCGCCTATGCGTTTGAGTAAACCCTGTCGTTGGAGTTTAGCTATATGGAACTTAACGCCATCCTCCGTAATGTTCCCTAACGCTTGGGCAATCTCCACTCGTGTCGCTCCGGGATGAGCCTGCAAATAGTCTAATACTCTCTTTTGGGTAGTAACATCACCCTTTGGGGTAGTGAAACTGTCCTTTTGGGTAGTATCCCCGCCTGCTATAGTACTCTTTTGGGTAGTAGAACCCTCCTTTTAGGTAGTATTCTCGCCCCCCACAGCATTCTTTTGGGTAGTATTAATCCCCTTTTGAGTAGTGCGTGGGATAATAACCCTGAATTCCTGTGCGGACGAGTCGTTTGACAAATGTATATCGGGATACTCGGCAAGGATACGCACAATGCCTGACCCTATGCCCTTGTAGTGGAGCGCATTGGTGGCAAAAGTAGCCATAAAGGGATTGCGCTGATAGGTCTTCCCGTTGCGTATGTCCTCCTCCGTAAGTCCGCCCGCTAAAGCACCCGGACTAATGACCTCCACACGATTGTCGAAGACAAAGATACGAATCGGTGCAGAGCGAAGCAAATCCCTATGTACAAGCGCATTTTGCAGCACTTCTTCCAGCACTTCCTCGGGTATCTCCAATTTGCCAAGCGTGTTAAAAGACGCTCCCGCCTCTTGCAGATTATGCAGGTTGGCTTTGAGAAACGCCATACTCTTGTCATATAGTTGGGGCATATTGCCTAATATCTCTTTGGTATCTCGGTAGCGAGTGCCCGTTAGGTCGTTGCCGTAGAAAGACACGGCTTTGACCATACAAGTGGGGCAATGGAATTCGGGGTGTTTGCCGAAGAACAAATAACCAGCCAGTGTGGGCGTACCGACGCGGTCTAGAACATGGATATTGCGCAGCACCTGCTCTGCATTGCCGCCGAAGCCGTCGAGGGTAGTGGCATATACCTTTTGAAGGTAGTCATCGAGGGCGTATCGGTCCAGGTCTGTGAACGATGTCCCCTGCACACCCTCTGCATCGGGATGGTACACCCCGGGGTCTTGGAAAAGTGCCAAAATCTCAGCGTTCTCGGTTATACGGCGTTTGTCTGCGCCTTGCTTAACCCAAATCTCTCCTTGCAAGTTCTTATAGGGCTTATTGCGTCCCTCTGCCACGGAGCAGACAAGAAAAGACTTACCTTCCGCACAAACCACATCGGTCTCGATATAGATAGTGGGGCGGACTTGCTCGTTGGCGGTATTCCCCAATTCGCTGCTGATAGTCTGTATCTCGCTGTATGATAATCCTATTCCTTCGCCGGTCTTATCCTGTACACCAAACAAGATAACCCCGCCTTTGGTATTGGCAAGGGCTATCAATTCTTTGGCAATCTCTTTCTCGGAGGTAAACTTTTCCTTGAACTGCACTTGAGTCGTCTCGCCGCAGCGGCACAAGTGCGTAAAATACTCGGCGGTCATGGCGTGCTTGTACTTATATTAGAGTATCTCTTTCCCCACTTGGTTCTCCTGTTCAAAGGGGAAGAGACCGAACAACTCGGCATCTATATGGTCTGTAATCCAGTGAAAATCATCGGGGTTCTCGCCGAACTTGATGTGGTCGCCATCTACAATGAGCAGTTTGCCTTTGTACTCGCTAATCCACTGTTCGTACTTGTCGTTCAGACCTTGCAGGTAATCGATACGCATACTTGCCTCGTAGGAGCGGCCGCGCTTCTGTATCTGTGCCACGAGGGTGGGGATAGAGGCGCGGATGTATATCATCAGGTCGGGCATCTTGACGAGCGACATCATCAGGTCGAACAGGTCGCGGTAGTTGTCGAAGTCGCGGTCGGACA
>CAVFIY010000215.1:0-4121 GCA_963622435.1 Bacteroides uniformis
ATCTTATACTTATGTTATACTTATCCTATACTTATGTTATGGAGATGACGGGGGATTGGCGGGGATATTCGAGGATTTTTTGGGCAGGGAGAATGGGACGAATAAGTCCAATAGGTCTAATAAGTCCAATAAGTCTAATAGGAACATAGGGAAATAGACAAAGCGGCAACGGCTTGCACTGCTTTGCAAGCCGTTGACGAGTGGAGGGGGGGGACCGGGGGGGGGGCAATGCACAATGCTGAATGCATAATGCACAATGGCGTAATAGGGTCAACTGAGCCTAGCGGCTCACGCGGGTGAGGACACCCACGCCCCCAGGTGGCTGGATGTGCGCATAGTCAAATGGCAGATAAGACTAATAGGTCTAATAGGTTGTCTAACTTCTAACAGTGAATCAGTCTTTTAGCGAACGCAGTGAGCGGTCTTTTAGCCGCAGGCGGTCTTGTGTCTTTTAGCCCCGCAGGGGCGGTCTTTTAGCGAACGCAGTGAGCGGTCGGATGCAGGGACTGAAGTGATGTTAGGTTGTGGTGAAATTGCATTTGGTGCAAATGCCATTGCACAAAACCAAATGGCAATTGAATGGTACTTCCGCCTGTGCGTGTTCCATAGACTACTAAATTTCGATTATCCCCAATCTTTTTCTTAATATCTTCCAATTCGAACATAGTATCTGCATCCTCTTCACCGGGCAATAAGTTTTTGTACCATACCACATCCGCCCAATCTTCAGGGCGAAGAGCCAAACCGCGAACAAAACAAAAATCGAATATCTCGACAATGTGGTCTCGAAACCATTGGAGCAATGCCTCGGATAAAGCAGGGTTATAATTATCAAGCGTATCTTTTACCATACGGTGGCGTTTGGCTTGATATTTCTGCTCAACCCTTGCATATTGCGGCAATAAAGCGGCGGTGTCCTCTGCACTGCCCCAAAACAAAGCAATGGCTCTTTTAACCGATTGCGGGATTTCCGTAGAATACTGTTTCTCGAAACCGAGTATAAAACGCTCGACCGTGATAAGAAATACCTGCCCGCCGCTACTTTTCTTAATGGATATATTGACATGACCGCCATTGTTCAACTGCAAGCGTAAATCGGGTTTCGCTTTGGTACCGTCGTCTAAAACGGAGGGGATGGAAGTCTCACACAAGCCTCCTTCGGCAACCCCGATAACAGTCCCCGTCTTACCTGCACAGCGCAGCAACTCCCGCTGCACATCAAGGTCTTGCAAAACAAGGTTGGTGATCAAATCTTCGTTTCGGTGTCCGCTAACTTTTGCATGTTTCCACCCTTGCGCACGATTTCTCTCTGACATATAACTAAAAATTTGACCGAATAGGAGTACTATCCGGTCAAACAAAAACATGAGCAAGCGAGGTAAGAGAAATAAGTCGGCTAACTATAACAATACCCCGCCTACCCATGTCAGGACACGGATAGCAGGGACATATATCCTCTTGTTATTAGGTAAGTTGCCGACTTATTTCTCTAAAGATATACGCCTATTCGCTATACTGTGAATTATATTTTAGTCAACAAATAAACTTGTTTGTATGTATTTTTGCGGTTGTACATAAATGAGCAAATCGTTAAGCGTCTGGCCTTTGTCGTTTTCTAACAAATACTCCTTAACGGAATCTTTGATAGCGGCAGACAGAAAAGTAGGGACTGCATTACCGATTTGCAGGTTGCGCTCCGTACGGCTACCATAAAACCGATAGTCGTCGGGGAAGCCTTGCAGTCTTGCCCCCTCTCGAGTGGAAAGTGGGCGAGGTTGGCGGGGATGAATACAACGAGAAGACGATACGCAACTCAAATTGCGCGTAATGGTCGTACTCGGTCTATCCCACCACAGACGGCAGTAAGTGTTGGCAAAACCGCTTTTGGGACGCAAAGCCTCCGGTACATCTGCGGGTGTGCCGCCGTCTGGCAAAGCCTCCATAAGTCGAACCAAATGCTCGCCGTTTTTGGGAACATTATGGTCTTGTATGGTTGCAGGAGCATTGGCTCGCATAAGGCGTTGAAAGTCATTTTGCGGCGGAGTGGCATATTCATACGCTTCGCCTCCGTTACCCAACACCGGCAAGTCGGACAGTGCCTCACCGATGGTAACATACTTTTTCAAAGAAGAACACGCACCGATATATGCATCTATATCTTCCGGATTGTAGTGCGTTGGTTTAGGATACCGAAATCTGCCGCCCAACAGTGTGCCGACAATAATCACACGCTCTCGAATTTGAGGCGTACCATAGTCTGCCGCATTTAGCAATTGGAGGTTTACATTGTACCCCAAAGACTCAAACAAAGAGATAATGGTCTTCACCAAATCCCCTCCGCACATAGATAACAGTCCTTTGACGTTCTCGAATACGAAGACCTTGGGACGCAACTCGGAAAGCATACGGTAGTACTCTTGAAACAACTTACCTCTCGGGTCGTCGATTAAGCGTTTCCCGACAGTAGAGTATGCCTGACAAGGAGGACCTCCGACTACAATATCTATGTCCCCTTTCTTGATTCCCAAATCTCTCGTCAAATCTTCCGCACTGAAGTCCTTGATGTCTTTATTATACATCCGAACATTCGGATGATTAAGGGAATAGGCGGTTGCCATAGGAGGTAATATCTCATTAGCTGCCACTATCTCGAACATATCATCATGGGCAAAGCCATACGACAATCCCCCTACGCCTGCAAATAAATCCACTACTTTATATTTCTTCATTGCCTATAAATTTGGTATGCAAAGGTAGGACTTTTTTTTCGGATAGGCAAATTTCCAATTAACAATTAACATGCAAGGGAACTGACATGGCTATTATTAGGGCGAATGGGGCTAATAAGTCCGATAAGGCGAATAGGGCTAATAATCACAGCCAACGCCCCCGGGCGGCGGATGTGCTGCTCTCTAGTTGTATCTAGTTGAACTAGTTGCATCTAGTTGGCGTGGAAAACTCGGCATAGTATAGTCAAACGGCTCTAGCGAGCCGCCGCGGGTGAGGTGAAGCGAAGGACAGGTGCGCAAAGCGCACTGAGTGTCCGAAGCGAGTAAAGCCCAGTGGGCTTTACTAGAATTCCTTAGTCCACAACCCACGCCCCCAGGTGGCGGATGTGCTGCTCTCTAGTTGTATCTAGTTGAACTAGTTGTATCTAGTTGGCGTAGAGAACTCGGCACAGCAGGGTCAAACGGCTCTAGCGAGCCGCCGCGGGTGGGGACACCCACGCCCCCAGGAGGCGGATGTGCTGCTCTCTAGTTAGATCTAGTTGAACTAGTTGCATCTAGTTGGCGTGGGGAACTCGGCATAGTAGGGTCAACTGAGCCTGCGGCTCACGCGGGTTAGGACACCCACGCCCCCAGGCGGCTGGATGTGTATAGTGTATTCTCTCTTTTGATTGGGAAAGTATCATCTCTTTGGGTTAGGAGAGTATTCTCCCTTTTGAGAGGAGAGGTGAGATGATGTAAAGTAAGGTAAGATAAGATAAGGTAAGGTAAGGAGGGGAGGGAGAAGGGTATAAAAAGGGTACAAAAAAAAGGAAGAGGGTGCGACAGTGAAATGACGCACCCTCTTTGTGGGGAATATCCCAACAGACTTAACCTTGTACGGTCGGGCAGATTACTCTGCTACAACCTCAGCAGCCTCTACTACAACGGTAGTGTCAGCGGCAGTAGTGTCTTCTACAACAACTACTTCCTCTGCAGCAGCCTCTTTGCAGCACTCACTGCTGCAAGATTTGTTGCAAGCCTTGTTTCCGCAACTCATTGCACAAAGTGCAACAGCCGCAATAAGAAGAACCTTCTTCATACTTTTAATGCATTAAATGTTACGATTCCGAGTTATTTCGGAAATCGGCGGCAAAATTAGTACGAATTTTGCATATATCCAAGAAAAATTGTACTTTTGCAAAGCAATTAGTGCATTTAACGGCACTTTTGACCGCCTAACACGCGTTTTACCAACCAATTAGAGGTGGGGCGAGAGGGCAATGCACGCCACCGGGCGGCGGACTAGTTATATCTAGTTGAACTAGTTGTATCTAGTTGGCGAGGTGGACTCCCCCATAGTATGGTCAACCGGTTTGTTCCAAACCGCCGCGGGTGGGGACACCCACGCCCCCA
>CAVFIY010000216.1:0-4090 GCA_963622435.1 Bacteroides uniformis
TGAAGCAATAAAAAACTTCTTTCAAATACAAACAAAATGAATTTAATTTGGATTTCTTTGGCCGTTCTGGGCGTGACGGGAATCGTAGCCGCTGTGCTGCTCTATTTCGTTGCTCAGAAATTCAAGGTAGAAGAAGACCCGCGCATTGACCAAGTGCAAGAAGTGCTGCCCGGTGCAAACTGCGGCGGTTGCGGCTTTGCAGGGTGTCGTGCGTTGGCGGAAGCCTGTGTGAAAGCAGACTCGCTCGATGGTCTTCTGTGCCCTGTCGGCGGCGCACCCACTATGCAGAAAGTGGGCGAGATTCTCGGAATGGCAGCCGTGGCTGCAGAACCGAAAGTAGCCGTTGTTCGCTGCAACGGAACCTGTGAGGCTCGCCCTCGTACCTCGAGTTACGATGGTGTGAAGAGTTGTCGTATTCAACACAACCTCTATGTGGGCGAAACGGCATGTGCCTTTGGCTGCTTGGGTTGCGGCGACTGTGTGGCTGCTTGCCAATTCGGTGCGCTGAGTATGGACCCCAAGACGGGACTTCCCGTTGTGGATGAGGAGAAATGTACGAGTTGCGGTAAGTGCGTTAAGGCTTGCCCGCGTGCTATTATCGAACTGCGAAACAAGGGGCCGAAGGGTCGCCGTATGGTGGTAGAGTGCGTCAACAAAGACAAGGGTGCCATTGCCCGCAAGGCATGCCTGAACGCATGTATCGGTTGCGGTAAGTGCCAGAAAGTCTGCGCATTCGAGGCTATCACGGTGGAGAACAACTTGGCATATATCGACTTCACGAAGTGCCGTCTGTGCCGTAAGTGCGAGGCAGAATGCCCGACAGGTGCTATCCATGCCGTTAATTTCCCGCCACGCAAACCCGCTGAACCCAAGGCAGAGACAACTGCTCCGGCAGCACCCGCTGCCACCAAGTTGGAAACGGCTCCAGCGGCTCCGAAAGCAGAGCCCGCTGCAACGGCTGCACAGACTGTGGTAGAACCTAAAAAAGAGGAGGCACAAGCATGAGTACATTTAGAATAGGTGGTGTTCATCCACACGACAATAAGCAATATTCTGCCCATCAGCCCATTACGGAATGTCCGCTGCCCCAAAAGGCCATCATTCCGTTGGTACAACACATCGGTGCGCCTGCGCAGCCGGTGGTAGAGAAGGGACAGAAGGTGAAAGTAGGCGAACTGCTGGCGAAAGCAGGCGGATTCGTTAGTGCCAATATCCATGCGCCTTTCAGCGGAACGATTACTAAAATCGACAGCACCGTTGACGCATGGGGAATGCGTATGCCCGCTATCTTTATGAATGTAGAGGGCGACGAGTGGCTCGAGACGATAGACCGTACGGCAACCATTAAGCGCGATTGCACGCTGGAGCCGAAAGCCATTGTGGACAAGATTGCCGAGGCAGGTATTGTAGGTCTCGGTGGCGCTTGCTTCCCGACGCATGTCAAACTCCTTCCCCCTCCCGGCAAGAAAGCCGAAGTGCTGATTGTCAATGGCGTAGAGTGCGAGCCGTATCTGACCTGCGACCATGAGTTGATGTTGGAACACGGCGAGGAAATCATTATCGGTATTCAGATACTGATGAAGGCGTTGGGTATCAATCGTGCCATTATCGGTATCGAGAAGAACAAGCCCGATGCCATTGCCCGCATGAAAGAGTTAGCGGGTAAGGCACTTGGCATAGAGGTGAAACCGCTGCAACTCAAGTACCCGCAAGGTGGTGAGAAACAGCTGATTGACGCTTGTATTCGCCGTCAGGTGCCGAGCGGTGCGCTGCCTATCGAGGTAGGTGCCGTTGTGGACAATGTGGCTACCATCTATGCCGTCTATGAGGCGGTGCAGAAGAATAAACCGCTTATCTCTCGTGTGATGACCGTTACGGGCAAGAGCCTGCAAAAGCCGGGTAACTACTCGGTTCGTTTCGGTACTCCGCTGAGCGATGTAGTGGCACTCGCAGGGGGCGTACCCGAAGACACGGGCAAGATTATCGGTGGCGGCCCGATGATGGGTCGTGCGATGAACAACATCGATATGCCCGCCAACAAGCGTGTGAGCGGTATGCTGTTCTTGCCGGAAGCAGAGAGCCGTCGTAAGGAGGCGGAGAACTGTATTCGCTGCGGTAAGTGCGTGGATGCCTGCCCGATGGGCTTGGAGCCGTACTTGCTCTCGAAACTGGCTTCGTTCCAAATGTGGGACGAGATGGAGAAACACGATGTGATGGACTGTATCGATTGCGGCTGCTGTATGTTCACCTGCCCGAGTAATCGTCCGCTGCTCGACTATATCCGTATGGGTAAAGGCACGGTCGGAGGCATTATTCGTGCGCGTCAAGCGGCTCAAAAGAAGTAACGCAAAATAATAAGTAAACGATATGAAACAACTTATAGTAGCACCGGCACCTCATGCGCACAGCAATGACAGTGTTCGGAAAAATATGCTTCTTGTGATTGCCGCGCTGATGCCCGCCTATATTGTGTCGGTCATCGAGTTTGGCTGGGGAGCATTGATAACAGCGGCTATCAGCGTGGTTGCCTGTGTGGCATTTGAGTGGCTGATAGCGAAGTTTATCCTAAAACAGAAACCGACCGTATGCGACTGCTCGGCTATCCTAACGGGTCTGCTCTTGGCATTCAACCTGCCGAGCAATCTGCCTTGGTGGATAATCCTGATAGGCGCCTTGGTGGCTATCGGAATAGGCAAAATGACTTTCGGCGGGCTGGGGCAGAACCCCTTCAACCCTGCACTGGTAGGGCGTGTGTTCCTGCTGATTGCTTTCCCCGTACAGATGACGACTTGGCCGCGTCCGTTGGGCTTTGCGGGCAGTTATGTGGACGCAGAGACGGCTGCCACTCCGTTGGCACTGTTGAAACAAGGTATCAAGGGCGGCGAC
The DNA here is from genome assembly GCA_963622435.1 of Bacteroides uniformis. Classification (GTDB taxonomy): domain Bacteria; phylum Bacteroidota; class Bacteroidia; order Bacteroidales; family Paludibacteraceae; genus Colicola. The sequence goes on from CAVFIY010000216.1 coordinate 2,887, forward strand.
GCTTCGGTGGTAAGCAACCTGCCGAGCCTGTGGGACGCTTTTGTGGGTGCCATGGGCGGTTCGCTCGGTGAGGTTTGCGCTTTGGCCCTGCTCATCGGTGGTATATTCCTTATCTGCACGCGTGTGATTACTTGGCATATTCCTGTCAGCATTCTTGCTACGGTGGCACTGTTTGCTGCCGTTACGGGCTGGTGCGGTGCACTGCCCGAGGGCATGACGACAGGACAGTATGTAGCCCTGTCGCTCTGCACGGGTGGTATTATGTTGGGTGCCTTCTTTATGGCAACCGACTATGTCACTTCGCCTATGACGGCTTGCGGAAAGATTATCTTCGGTATCGGTATCGGCTTCATCGTGATGGTTATCCGTACATGGGGTGCCTATCCCGAGGGTATGTCTTTCGCTATCCTGATTATGAACGCCTGCGTTCCGTTGTTGAACTATATTCGCCCGAAACGCTTCGGCGAGAAAAAGAAGAAATAAGGAGGTAGAGGTATGAAAAAATTAGAAAGTACACTTACCAATATGCTTCTCTCGCTGGGCTGCATTACGATTGTGGCAGCAGCGGCACTGGCAGGGGCTAACTTGCTTACGCAAGACACCATTGCCAAAGCAGCGGCGGAGAAACAAACGAAAGCCATTAGTTCGGTTCTGCCCGAGCACGACAGCATTGCCGCTCCCGAGGACCACGATGGTATCATTATCTATAAGGCATACAAAGACAACCAGTTTGTCGGTGCTGCCGTTAAGGCAAATGACAAGAACGGCTTCAACGGACTGATTGAAGTGATGGTGGGCTTTGATGCAGCGAACACGGTTGTCGGCTACGAGGTGCTGACCCAAAACGAGACGCCGGGTCTGGGTGCTAAAATGCCCGCTTGGTTCAAGAGCGGCAAGGGAAGCATTATCGGCAAGCAGGCAACGGGGAACTTCACGGTCAGCAAAGACGGCGGTGATGTGGATGCCATTACGGCTGCCACTATCTCCTCGCGTGCATTCCTTCGTACGATCAATGCGGCGTATGCTGCTCTCAATGAGCAGGATGTGAATGCGGCTTCGGGCGCAAGCGAGCAAGCTGAGCTGAACGAAGACGAGTTGCAACCCGTAGTGGACGCAGACGAAACAACTACAAATGAAGAAAAGGAGGCAAACAATGAATAATGCGCTCAAAACTCTGACCAACGGTATCTTGAAAGAGAACCCT
>CAVFIY010000217.1:0-4076 GCA_963622435.1 Bacteroides uniformis
ACGCTTCCCCGACGACCACAGCGGCATCGATACCGTAACGGATACCGAGTGGGGCGGGGTCATACGGAAGCCACCGTCTGCATAGTAGTGCTGGTTGCTGTATTGGTAGCCTGCACTGACGGTAGGGCCATACGCCCATCCTGCCAAATGTACATTTGCCTTGGCGAGTTCTACATTCTTCTGTAAGGTCTGGTAGTTTAGGTTATTGGCAATAGAGAAGTCTTGCCCCAGCAGATTGAGAACAGCCTCTGCCGACAGCATATCATCAAGTGTAGTGGTGAGTGTCAATTCCGTCTCCACGGGTACATCCAGCAGTACCTTGAGCGAAGCAATCGCCAACTGCGTGGAACGCTTATTCGAATTGATGTTGTTGCGCAGGGTGTTCACACGCACCATAATCTGGTCTGCACTCGTCTGCTCTGCCGCACCGACATCCACAGAACGCTGTGTCATCACCGCCAGTTTCTCTACATTCTGCAACGAGGAGTCCAACAGTGCCACCACATCTTGCAGCACCAGTACGGACGCATACGAGGTCTTTACATTCGCCCGCAGGTTGTCTTCCGATTGCTCCAGTGCAATCTTCTGCATATCGATGGCAATCGTATTCAGTACCGCACCTACCACCATCTGCCCGCTAATGGCAACCGAGGCGGAAACGCCCGTCGTCGAATAGTCAGGCATGGATATTTCCATTCCGTTGAAATCCATTTTGTACCCGCACATACTGCTGTAGCCCCAACTGGCGTTGGCTTGCGGCAGCATTTGGGCAATAGTCTGCCAGCGTTGGGCATACGCCTCCTGTACGCTGAGGTTCGCATTGCGCAGGCTGCGGTTAGCCTTCACGGCATAGTCCTGCGCTTCGGTGAGGCTGAGGCTTAATTCGGCAGGCACATCCCGCGCGGGGGCTTTCTTGGTTGCTGCCATGACATGGTCTTCCGCTACAACGCTTGCGCTTATCAGTAACGCCAGTGTCGGTAGTAAGAATCGTTTCTTCATTGCTGTATAGTGTATTATTTGTTATCGGGAGTGTATTAGGAGTGTATAGAGAGTGCCTAAGGAGTTAATAGGGAAAGTATAGGGCTTGTCAATCTTTATCGGTAGCGTCCGCCGAGGCAGTCGTGTCCTCGCCTGTCGCTGCCGCCGTGTCGTCCCTATTCATCAGCGCGCGTATCTTTTCGCGGTTGTCTGCCTTAATGCGTTCTTCCATGAGTTTCTTGCCCGTTTCCGAGAGCATTCCGCAGATGATTAGCCCCATACCGTGGCAGCATACAGCGGACAGTTCCTCCAACTGGTCTTCCTGCTCTGCAATCTCTTCTAGCAGGTGTTGGTGCAGTCGTGCGATGAACTCCGCAGTCAGCGGCACATTGATGTGTCGGAAGAACACTTTCTCATCGATACCGTGTTGCAGGAAGCGGATGATGTGCTGCTTGGTGGCAACAAACACCACTTTCTTGTGCGCCTCGAATAGACGGGGGTAGTACTTCATCAGGTCGTGTAGGAAAGGCAACGGTTGCAGCAGTTTGGTGGTACGCTCCACAATGATGTCGATGTTCTGTCCGATGATATCCAGCACTGACTCCGACTGCATCAGGTGTTCTGTCACTTTCTTGTCCATCTGCAGTTCCTGCTCGTGCAGAATGGCGGTTACGAGTTCGTCCTTGGTTGCAAAATAGACATAGAAAGTCTTCTTGCTAATTCCAAGGTCTTTGCACAAATCGTCTATCGACACCGCCCGTATCCCGAGCCGCATCATACTCTTCCCTGCACTCTGCACTATCTTCTCTCGTATCTCTTCTGCCATATCGCTTGACTTACTCTACTTTATTCCTTAATTCGTACTACCTAATTCTTCAACTCCTCCCGCCTCACACTTCAACCCCCTCTCTCTTACCCCTTAATATCTTCCGCCTTATCCATCAAACCCCTCTCCCTTGCCCCTTAATATCTTCCGCCTTATCCCTCAACCTCTCCACTTTCCACGGTGCGGCTCTGCATCCTGTATTCTTCTGCCGACACTGTGGATGTTTTTGCAAAAGGCGTGCCAAAGAGCATAAAAACCCTCCCGCAACGGAAACTTTTGCACTTTTTTAGTTTCCTGGTGGCATAAGTACCCTGCATAGAAAAACAGTAGGCGGTGCGACTCACTCGCACCGTCTACTCATCATAACGATAACATCAGCCTATCCTCCCAGCATCCTCCTTACATTAACACACTCCCGTCGCGATCCCGCCGCGCTTACGCTGCATTCTCAACACGCTCCCGCCGCGCCTATATATAGTAAGGAATAAGAACTTGCCGCAAGAGGACAGTCTGCCCCTCTTACATTCGGTTCGGTACTTCAATACCGAGCAACTCCATTGCCGTGCGGATTACCTTCGCAACCGTATCGGAGAGTACCAGTCGTACAGCGCGTTTCTCGGCGTCGGGTTCGTTCAGTATCGAGTAGTCGTGATAGAACGAGTTGAAGTCGCAAGCGAGGGCGTACGCGTAGTTGCATAGCACCGCGGGGCTGAACTCCTCCCCTGCTTGCCGCACCGTAGCGGGGAACTCCGTCAGTCGTTGTATCAGCGCGAGTTCCTTGTCGTTGAGGGCAGTCGTGTGATTAACAGTAACTCCCTTGAGGCTAGCCTTGCGCAGCACAGACTGAATACGCGCGTAGGTGTATTGGATAAACGGCCCCGTGTTGCCGTTGAAGTCGATACTCTCAGCGGGGTTGAATAGCATATTCTTGCGCGGGTCTACTTTCAGGATAAAGTATTTCAGTGCGCCGAGTCCCACAATGCGTGCTATCTCGTTGGCCTCGTCAGCGGTGATGTCGGGCAGCGTATTTACTTTGTCTTTCGAAATCTCTTTGGCGTCTTGAATCATTTGTGCCATCAGGTCGTCGGCATCCACCACCGTACCCTCGCGGCTCTTCATCTTGCCGTTAGGCAGTTCCACCATTCCGTAACTGAAATGCACCAGTTCTTTGCCGAAGGGGAATCCGAGACGGTCGAGCAGAATACTCAGCACTTTGAAGTGGTATTCCTGTTCGTTGCCCACCACATACACCATCTTGTCGATGGGGTAGTCTTGGAAACGCAGTTTTGCCGTTCCGATGTCTTGGGTCATATAGACGGAAGTACCGTCTTGGCGCAGCAGCAGTTTCTCGTCGAGTCCGTCTTTGGTCAGGTCGGCCCATACCGAGCCGTCCTCACGGCGATAGAACAGCCCTTCCTGCAGACCTCGTTCCACCTCTTTCTTCCCCTCGAGATAGGTATTCGATTCGTAGTATATTTTGTCGAACGACACGCCCATCTGCTTGTAGGTCTCGTCAAAACCGGCATATACCCAGTTATTCATTTTCTGCCATAGCGCCCGCACTTCGGGGTCGCCTTGTTCCCATTTCAGCAGCATAGCCTGTGCTTCTTTGATGAGCGGTGCCTCTTTCTTGGCGGTCTCCTCATCCATCCCTTGCGCCATCAGGTCTTTTATTTGCTTCTTGTATTCGACATCGAAGCGCACATAGTAGTCGCCTATCAGGTGGTCGCCTTTCTTTCCGCTTGTCTCGGGGGTCTCGCCGTTGCCGAATTTCTGCCATGCGAGCATCGACTTGCAGATATGTATGCCACGGTCATTTACGATGTTGGTCTTCACCACTTTCCATCCGTTGGCCTCTTGTATTTTGGCAATCGAGTAGCCGAGCAGGTTGTTGCGTACATGCCCGAGGTGGAGAGGTTTGTTCGTGTTGGGCGAACTGTATTCCACCATCATGAGGGGTTGCGACCCGTCTTCTTTTTGTCGAGTCAGATAGCCGTAGTGTTCGGTGGCGTGGATTTGTTCCAGTTGCCCGAGCCAGAATGCGGGTGCGATGCTCAGGTTGAGGAAGCCTTGTACGGCATTGTATTTCTCTACTACTTCGTGGCGGAGCAGGGCTTGACCTAACTCTTCGGTCACTTGTACGGGTGCTTTGCGAGCGGCTTTCACAAAGGGGAATACGACGATGGTCAGGTTCCCCTCAAACTCCGGTCGAGTTTTTTGTATTTGTACTTGTTTTTCCGTCGCCTCTATGCCATAGAGGTCCTTCACCGCC
>CAVFIY010000218.1:0-4063 GCA_963622435.1 Bacteroides uniformis
TGCCGTATTCCACTGCGAGAGGTAATCCGACATAGCCTAAGCCGATTACCGCAATCTTTTTGTCTGCTAAATTCATTGTATGTTGCTTTCTACTTTTGAACGGACGCTACGCGTATTCCCGCGAATTATAATAATTATTCTCCAAATACTCGAAAAATTATTCAGATATTATCATAAAATAGATTGGGTATATTTGAGTATGTGGGAATATATTTGAAATCATATTTGGGTAATTAGTGGTAATATTTGTCTATAAAACATCATTCTTTGTTTTGTGAACAATTTATGGTAATACGCGTAGCGTCCGTTCAAAAGAAAATTATTGTCTGTGCCGACACGCCACCGGCGATAGCCGTCTGTTCACTCCACAAGTTGTGCATTATGCATTGTGAATTGTGCATTGCCGTAAAAATCCTGCAAAGATACCTCTTTTTTGTTGATAATGCAAGTCTTTATGCTAAAATCGTACGAAAAGGGGTAGGGATGTGTCCTTTGGCATAAATTTTGGTAAAGTTATGGCGTTGTAACCGGGCAAGAATACGCCTAGTAGCGACTATAGTAATTATAGCGACTATAGATTCCCCAGGCGGGGTGTGAGTGCCGACACGGCACCGCATAGCGAAAAATACAATAATATCAATAATGAAAAAATTCAATCTGTGGAATGCGTTGTGCGGATGGGTGGTGTTTGCCATCGCTGCGGCAACGTATCTCTTGACCATTGAGCCCACCGCTTCGTTCTGGGACTGCGGCGAGTTCATCTCAAGTGCGCATAAGTTGGATGTGGGACACCCACCCGGAGCGCCGTTCTTCATGTTAATGGGGCATTTCGCCCAACTCTTTGCCTCGGACAACGCCCACGTGGCGATGTGCGTGAATGCGATGTCGGCTCTGGCATCGGCATTTACCATTCTGTTCCTATTCTGGACCATTACGCTGCTGGCAAAGAAACTCGTGCAACCCGACACGGTCGCCAAAGGGATAGGCATACTCGCTGCGGGGGCCGTGGGCGCCTTGGCGTACACCTTCTCCGACACCTTCTGGTTCTCGGCTGTGGAAGGCGAGGTATATGCCTCGTCGTCGCTCTTTACGGCTGTCGTGTTCTGGCTCATTCTGAAATGGGACGAACATGCCGACGAGGAGGGTGCTGACCGCTGGTTGATACTGATTGCCTACCTGATGGGACTCTCGATCGGTGTCCATCTGCTGAACCTGCTGACCATTCCTGCCATTGTGCTTGTGTATTACTTCCGCCGCTTCTCGTTCTCGTGGAAGGGCGTCATCTTGGCCTTCTTGGCCTCGGTGGCGATACTGGCTGTGATACTATACGGTATTATTCCGGGCTTCCCGACGATTGCGGGGTGGTTTGAACTGCTGTTCGTGAATGGGCTCCACTGTCCGTTCAATACAGGCTTGGCGGTGTATATCGTGCTGACGATCGCCGCCTTGGTTTGGGCTATATGGGAGAGCATGCACGAGACGGAAACGCTGACCGTGCGACAGATTGTCTCCTTTGTGTGCGCGTTCGCTCTATCGGGTGCCGCTTTCCTTTTCGAGAGCTGGTGGATCGGATTGGTGCTGAGTGCGGCACTGCTCGGACTGCTGCTTTGGAAACGCGGCTTGGTACCGTCACGCGTGCTGAACACGGGGGCACTGATGATAGCCGTGATACTGATAGGCTACAGCAGCTATGCCGTGCTGGTGATCCGCTCGAGCGCCGATACGCCCATGGACCAAAACTCGCCCGACAATGTGTTCTCGCTGAAGTACTACCTGAACCGTGAGCAATACGGCGACCGTCCGCTCTTCTACGGACAATCGTACAATGCGCCGGTGGAACTCGACATAAAAGGCAACATGTGCATCCCCCGCGAGAAACAGGGACACGCACAGTATGCGCCCGCACCCCGCGAGGAGGGCAAACGCGACCGCTATGTGATTACGGGCTACAAGACAAGCTATGTCTATAAAAAGGAGTTCTGCATGCTCTTCCCCCGTATGTACTCGTCCCAAGATTCGCACAAGCAGGCGTACAAAGAGTGGGCGGACATAAAGGGAAAGAAAGTGCGCTACGACTACTGCGGACAGCAGAAGACAGATTATGCGCCCACCTTTGTGGAAAATATGCGCTTCTTCTTCCGCTACCAAGTGAATTTCATGTACTGGCGCTACTTTATGTGGAACTTTGCCGGTCGACAGAACGACCTGCAGTCCTACGGCGACATATCGAAAGGCAACTGGATTAGCGGTATTCCGTTTATCGACAATGCGATGCTCGGCGACCAATCCGCCCTGCCGACCGAACTGCGTGAGAACAAAGGACACAATGTGTATTACATGCTGCCGCTGCTGCTCGGTATTATCGGTATCGTATGGCAATGCGGCAAGCGGGTAACACGCAACGGCAAGGAAGAGAATGAAGGCTGGAAATCGTTCACGCTGACCTTCCTGCTGTTCTTCCTGACGGGTCTGGCAATTGTGATCTATCTGAACCAAACGCCCTATCAGCCGCGTGAGCGTGACTATGCGTACGCCGGGTCGTTCTATGCGTTCTGTATCTGGATAGGCTTGGGTGCGTTGGCATTAGTGGATTGGATTAACTCCGCCGTGAAGAACCCGAAAGGACAAGTGGCGGTGGCTTGTGCCGTGACGCTGCTGTGCCTCCTCGTACCTGCGCAAATGGCTTCGCAGAACTGGGACGACCACGACCGCTCGCACCGCAACTCGTGTCGCGACTTCGGTGCGAACTACTTGAAATCGTGCGAGAAAGAAGCGATTATATTCTCCAATGGCGATAACGATACCTTCCCCCTCTGGTACAACCAAGAAGTGGAGGAAGTGGGAACAGACCTGCGCGTCTGCAACCTGAGCTATCTGCAAACCGACTGGTACATCTCGCAGATGAAGCGTCCGTACTACGACTCGCCTGCGCTGCCCATCTCGTGGGAATACAAGGACTTTATGCCCGGACAGAACGAGGTGGCATGGGTGGATGCGAAAATCGATTCGCTGCCCGTGGAGAAAGCGTTTGAGTTCTTGCGCTCGGATAATCCCCGCACCAAGAAAGACGGTGAGAACTACCTGCCGTCGAACCATCTCTATGTGCTGACGCCGGATTCGCAGCGGGTGACCTTCAAGTCGCAACGCCGCTATACCCGCTCGGAGATGATGATAATGGAACTCATCAGCCAAAGTCGTTGGCAACGCCCGATTTACTTCGCTGTAACGGTGGGGAATGACTACTATCTGGGCTTGGAGCCGTACTTCGAACTGACGGGTTTGGCGTATCGCTTGACACCCGTACGCAGTGCGAACGGACAACCGCGCGTGAACACGGAGGTGATGTACGACAACATGATGCATAAGTTCGCTTACGGCAATATGAACTATCCGGGTATCTATATTGACGAGAACTTGATGCGTATGTGCCGCACGCACCGTATGATGTTTGCGCAACTGGCGGAGGCGTTGATAAAAGAGGGTAAAGACTCGCTGGCTATCAATGTCCTGGACTATGCCGAGGAGATGCTGCCCGAATACAACATCCCCTACGACTACACTTCGGCGTCGATGGGCGTGATGTACTTGATGTGCGGCGAGCACGACAAGGGTGTCGCGATGTTGGATAAGGTGGCTCATGCAAGTACGGAATACCTGCAATGGGGTACTACGCTGACGCGTCAGCAACGCTCGGGGGCGCAATCGACGCTCGGACACTGGGGAGCCGTGCTGGGCTATGTGTTGCAGAACGCCGACCGCTACGGCGAGAAATCCCTGCTCGACACCTACTATCCGCTCTATATGCAATACATGGGACGCTAAAAAGAAAAAACGCACGAAAGTGCGTTTTTCCTTTTTTATCGTCTGTGTCTACGCAGGCCTCGCCTGCGTATGTTCGCATTGCGTATGATTGCAGGCTGCGCCTGCATATGTTACCAAAGTGTCTGGAGGGCTGCTCCGTTTGGGGTAGCCCCCCAAGGTTACCGCATCAAAACTTTGGAACGGATGCCTACGGCGTATGGACACGAATTGACATAAAGAACAAAGAATAATTATTCTCCAA
>CAVFIY010000219.1:0-3998 GCA_963622435.1 Bacteroides uniformis
GAGGAACGAATGGGCTGCGGATACGGCGTGTGCGTGGGCTGCACCATACAGACACGAGACGGCAACAAACGCGTGTGCAAAGAAGGACCCATTTTTAGCGCTAGCGCGCTACTAATTAAGAATTATGAATTATGAATTATGAATTATGAATTATGAATTATGAATTATGAATTAGGAGTTAGGAGTTAGGAATTAGGAATTAGGAGTTAATACTGTTGTGATAGAACTCGGCATAGTATGGTCAACTGAGCCTTACGGCTCACGCGGGTGAGGACACCCACGCCCCCAGGCTGCCGGATGTGCTGTCGGATGTAAGGGTATATGATATGCATAATCAAATTTATAGCAACAATAATAACATCCCAATGCACCTCAATGCTATCCACTCGGTATCTACTCGATATCCACTCGATGACTTCATTGGTAGTGAGGCTTACAGGCATGAATAAAAAAGCACAGTGTTGCACAAACAATCACCAATAATGAAAAGTCAAAACCAAAAACTATACGCCATTGTAAATCAGTCATATAGAGTGTTTGCTTGACAGAAAATTGAGTAAATTGTAATGGAAAATTGAGTAAATTGTGGAAGAAAATTGAGTGATTTGTAGCCAACTATTGCAAACAAGCGTAGGGCATTTGGATATATGCATAAAAAGTTGTACCTTTGCAGCGTAAACGCAAAAAGATTATCCCTTAAGGCGCATTTGTGGCGATAAGGGAAAATATATTAGCGGTTAGATAGGGCGGTCTAATTGGGAGCGGCGACAGCCCAAAAAGGAACAAGTACTATTTGACTTGAAGCGACGACTACTCAAGAGCAGGTGCTGCCCAAGATAGGGTAATTACCACTCAATAGACACCGCCATAAACCGACTACACATTTACAATCATAAACCGACTACGCTTCCACAATCGTTCTGCAGAACGAATAAGTACCACCGAATAAATCGTTATGCTATGTTGAACAAAGAGAACATCACCGCTATGTCGAATGCGGCTATTGTGCAGGAATTAGGGCGGCAGTACCGTACCTATCGGCTTCGTGCGCAACTGACGCAGCAAGAAGTGGCAAACCATGCGGGCGTAAGTCTGCCAACTTTGCGTGCCTTTGAGCAGGGGAGTGCCAACAACATAACCATGAGCAATTTCCTCTCTCTGCTGCGAACCATAGGGCAGTTGGGTAATATGGCGGATGTGCTGCCCGATATGCCTATTTCGCCCTATCTGCTATCCGAATACAACGGACAATTACCAAAACGCATACGACATGGAAAATAATATCTTGACAGTTTGGCTCTGGGGCAACGAAGTGGGGCGTATCTATTGGGACAAAAAGGAACGGCGGTCGGTGTTTGCCTACAGCCCTGATTTTCTGCGTTGTAACATAGATATTTCACCGTTGTCATTCTCTATCCACAGCCCTAAGGCGCAACGACCTATTTGGGGGAATCGGGAAAAACTGTACCAAGGGCTGCCGCCTTTCTTGGCAGACTCTTTGCCCGACAAATGGGGCAACATAGTCTTCAACAATTGGCGGGCTGCGCATCATCTCCGCCCTGCGCAAGTCAATGCGGTGGATAAACTTGCCTTTATCGGTAATCGCGGAATGGGGGCGTTGGAGTTTCGCCCCGCCATACCCGTGGAGCAGCAGCAAGACCCCTTGCCGCTTGCTGACCTCTATCGTCTCTCGCAACGCCTTTTCGAGGAACGCAGCCACATACAAATCCTGCCGGAAGAGTCGCTCACGATGCAAAGCCTCTATGCCGTGGGGACTTCAGCCGGAGGGCAACACCCCAAAGCCCTGATTGCTATCCACAAGCAGACCGGCGAGGTGCGGTCGGGACAAGTGGATTGGGGGGCAGACTATGATTATTATCTGCTGAAATTCGGGGAGCGGACTCCTTTCCCGACGGCGCAAGTGGAATATGCCTACTACCTAATGGCGCAGGAAATCGGTATTGAGATGATGCCCTCGCGGCTGATTTCGTTGGACGACAGGCAGCATTTTCTGACGCAGCGGTTCGACCGAAGCAACGGGCAACGCATTCATACACAGACCTTAGCGGCAATGTACGACATTGTTTACTCGTACGAAGATTTAATGATGGTGGCGCGTTGGTTAGGCGTATCGCAAGAGGAACAGAACCAACTCTTCCTGCGAATAGTCTTTAATATCCTGGGCGGCAATGTGGATGACCACAGCAAGAACTTCTCTTTTCTGTTGCCGCAAGGAGGACAGTGGCACATTGCACCGGCGTACGATATGACCTTTACCTGCGATTTGGACGGGGCATTCTACGACAATCGCCACGAGTTGTCGCTGCTTGGTAAAACAGAGGAAATATGGGAGGTGGACTTGTTGGAGTTCGCTGAAAATAATAACATTAAGCGAGCGGATGATATGATAGACAAAGTAGAAACGGTGCTGATTCGTTGGTTGGATTATGCGCAGCAGGCGGGTGTTCCCGAGCCGTGGGCAACCCGTATTGAGCAGCACCTCCGCACACTCCGCATGGTGTAAATACCGATAGAACCATATCGCTTCATTTGCATATTTCACAGAAAAGTCGTACCTTTGCGGGTGATTAGGTGTGCTTATAAGAAATATCGAAACCTTACAAGAGTTATAAGAGTATGGCACAGATAAAATCAGAAACGGCTTATAGAGCAGCACTTAAACGGATAGATGCACTTCTTCCTATTACAGGAGATGACGCACCCCGTTCTGACCCGAACTTGTTAGAGTTGGAAATGCTTTCTGATATGGTATATGAGTATGAATAGATTCATTACCTTAATTAACAGCCACATCCGCCCCCTAAAAATTGCCGCGCAAAAACGGTCGTTTTTGCGCAACAAAGAAACAGCGTGCAGGGACTATGCAATGAGGATACAAGGACGATACAACGAGCAATGGACAACACACGAAGCATATACAATGGAGCAAGCGCAGACAATAGAGATATACGATCGATATGAGGCGATAGACCCGCAGGCGTGGGACACGCTTGTGGAGCAGAGCGATACCGCCACTTGGTTCCAGACACGGGAAGCCTATCGGTTCTACGCCTCCCTGCCACAGGAGATGACGCCCTTTGTCTATGCCGTTGCAGAAAATGGGCAACTTACGGGCGTAGTGGTCGGTTATATCACGCAGACACCGAATATGGCAAAGCAGTTCCTCACCCGCAGGGCAATAATCATCGGCGGGGCGTTGCTCTGCCCGACTATCTCCGACACGGCACTTGGCACGCTACTCACTGCCCTACGCACAGGGTTGCAACACCGTGCTATCTACATCGAGACCCGCAACTTCCACGACTACAGCCGTTGGCGGAGTATCTTTGCCGCGAACGGCTTCACCTACTGCCCGCACCTGAATTTCCACATCGACACCTCCTCGCCGGAGGTGGCTAAAGAAAATATAGGCAAACATCGTTGGAAATATATTCGACTATCTATAAGGGACGGTGCTACTATGGTAGAAAATCCTACTATAGAGCAAGTGCGCGAATGTTATGCAGTCTTATCGGACTTGTATCGCAATAAGGTGAAAACACCGTTATTCTCTCTTGAATTCTTTGAAAAACTGTATGAGATGTCCAATGCCAAATTCCTATTGGTTGAGTTCGAGAACAGAATAATTGGTGGGACAATCTGTGTAAGTCTTCCCAATAAGGCTCTTTATGAATGGTTTGCTTGTGGAAATGATAATTACCATAAGGGCATCCGCCCGTCATCGGTTGCCACATGGTTCGGAATGGAATATGCTGCCACACATAATTATCCACTGTTCGATTTAATGGGGGCAGGTGTACCAAATAAACCTTATGGAGTGAGAGATTTCAAAGCAGAGTTTGGAGGAGAATTGGTGGAACACGGACGCTATCTCTGTGTCTGCCACCCTCTTCTCTACCGCCTCGGCACCCTCGGCGTCAAAATACTGAAAAAGAGATGACAGCAGGACTTTGGGTAATACGAATTAAAAATGCGCT
>CAVFIY010000220.1:0-3992 GCA_963622435.1 Bacteroides uniformis
ATACACGGTAGATACACGGTACATACACGGTACATACACGGTAGATAAACCTGCTTTCATATAGGTTTTGAGCCACCTTTGCCCCACCTTCGCCCTGCGCCGCAAAGAGAAACCGACTTAACTCGGACTATGGATAAAAACCTCCATTCGCAAACCTTCCGCCCCACTCTGCGCCCTGCTTATTCTCTTTGCCGACCGAGAAAGGCGGAATAATATGTTATGCAACATATATCGCCGTAAATAGGACGAAAAACTGCATTTTTTTCGCAGAATTATTTTGCCATATCCGCAAAAACCCCTACCTTTGTGTGTTGAAATTAAACGGTCGTTTTTGAGCAACAATTTGAAAGGCGACGCAGCGGGGTCGCCGAGGAGGAAACGATAGCCTCTATAGCAACCATAAGAACCTATAGCAACTATAGCCTCTATAAAAGCCTATAACCTCTATACCCCCTCCCGCAAACAACGCCATACAACAACACAACATAAACTACTAACTTAATCTACTACGAATGATGAAACACAAAGTACTCCTAATGGGATTGCTGTCGGTGTGGCTGCTATGCAGCATGACCGCCCAAGCGCAAATCTCAGGTAAGGTGGTGGATGCCGCTACGGGAGAGCCGATTATCGGTGTGAATATTCTCCACAAGGGCAGTACCACCGGTACAATCACCGACTTTGACGGTAATTTTACACTCAATGTACAAGCAGGCGTGCTGTTGGAATTCAGTTATATGGGCTATAAGACCCAAGAACTGAAAGCCGCTCCGAGCATGCGTGTACTGCTGCACGAAGACTCCGAACAGTTGGACGAGGTAGTCGTGGTGGGCTACGGCGTGGTGAAGAAGAATGACGCTACAGGCTCCGTTACCGCTATCAAACCCGACGACATGAACAAAGGTCTGACGACCAATGCGCAAGAGATGTTGCAGGGTAAGATTGCGGGTGTTACGGTTACTTCTGCCGACGGTACACCGGGCGGCGCAGGTACTATCCGTGTGCGCGGCGGCTCGTCTTTGTCTGCCAGCAACAGTCCGTTGATAGTGATAGACGGACTGGCAATGGATAATAACGGAATCCAAGGTGTGTCCAACCCGCTCTCTATGGTGAACCCGAATGATATTGAGTCCTTTACGGTACTTAAAGATGCTTCTGCAACGGCTATCTATGGTAGCCGCGCCAGCAACGGTGTCATTATCATCACTACCAAGAAAGGTAAAGCAGGCTCGAAGCCCAAGTTCAACTACGAGGGCAATGTGTCTTTCGGTACGCTGACGAACCAACTCGAGACTCTCTCGGGTGATGAGTTGCGTGCGTATGCCACACAATTGGGGCATAAGGCAACCAAGACCTCTATGCTCGGTACTGCGAATACGGATTGGCAGAAACAAATCTACCGTACGGCTATCTCGACCGACCATAACCTCTCTATCACGGGCGGCGCGAAGAATATGCCTTACCGCTTCTCCATCGGCTACACCGACCAGAACGGTATCATCAAGACTAGTAACATGCAGCGTGTTACCGCCTCGATGAACCTGTCGCCCTCTTTCTTTGACAACCACTTGAACTTCAACCTCAATGCCAAGGGTATGTATATCTACAACCGCTATGCCGACGGTAGTGTGGTCGGAGGTGCTTTGTCTATGGATCCGACGGCGCCTGTCAAGGGAGAGTTGGTCAATGCCAATGGCGAGGTAAAGGGCGCAACGACTGCCCAACTCGACCAGTTCTTCGGCGGTTACTATCAGCGCACGAAGACGGCTACCTACAACGATGCCGTTTGGAACATTACCAACAACGCCCAATCGACAGCCAACCCCGTGGCTACGCTCAACCAGAAGAACGACCGCGCCAATGCAGGTTCTTTCGTGGGCAACTTGGAAGCAGACTATAAGATTCACGGCTTCGAAGACCTGCGCCTGCACGCCAATTTCGGTGCGGACTACTCCTATGGTAAGCAGAAAACAACGATCAATAACCAATCCTACTCCAATCACTACTATGGCTGGGACGGCTATTCCGATAAGTCGAAATACAACTTGCAGTTCTCTGCCTATGCACAGTATTATAAGGACTTCACCACCCAGCACCTCGATGTTATGGTGGGCTACGAGAGCCAGTACTTCAACTCCAAGTACAGCACCGAC
Organism: Bacteroides uniformis; assembly: GCA_963622435.1. GTDB lineage: Bacteria > Bacteroidota > Bacteroidia > Bacteroidales > Paludibacteraceae > Colicola. Next base: position 2,154 of record CAVFIY010000220.1, read on the forward strand.
GGGTGGGGTATGTATCCCGAAACCAATAACGACCCGACTCTGGCGGGGCAGCAATACAGCCGCTACACCTATTCGAGCGTAACGGATAACGCCCTCCAATCGGTATATGGGCGTATCAACTGGAACGGTTGGAACCAAGTCCTCCTGACTGCCACTTTCCGTGCCGACGGTTCTTCGCGCTTCGCAGAGAAAGACACCAAAGGCAAGAACGCGCGTTGGGGCTTATTCCCCTCCGTCGCATTGGGATGGAAGATTAAGGAGACCTTCTTCAAGGACAACACCGTCCTCAACGACTTCAAACTCCGCCTCGGCTACGGTATCACGGGTCAGCAGGATATAGGCTACGACTACTACTATATGCCTACCTATACGGTCAGCCAAGCACACGCTTACTATCCCGTGGGAGGCACGAACATCGTGGACGGTAACTTGGTGGACGCAAACGGCAATACCATTTACTACTCCTATCGCCCGGGTGCTTACAACCAAGACCTGACATGGGAGAAGACCACCACCTACAATGCCGGTGTTGACCTCGCATTCCTCAACAACCGCATTAACTTCAGCCTGGATTACTACTACCGCAACACCACAGACCTAATCAATACGGTCAATGTGCCAGCGGGTACGAACTTCAAGAACCGCGTCGTATCGAATGTGGGTTCGCTGCGTAACCAAGGTGTCGAGTTCGCTTTCAATGCCGTGGCATTCGACCGCAAGAACTTCAAGTGGGACATGAGTTTCAACGCCACTTGGAACGACAACGAGATTACCAGCCTCTTCGGCTCGGATACCAACCCCGACTACAACATCGCTTCGGGCGGTATCTCTTCGGGTACGGGCAACTATGTTACCTATCACCACACGGGTAATGCGGCTTCCTCGTTCTGGGTATATGAGACGCAGTATCTCCAAGATGCCAACGGTAACTATGCTTACTACATCATCGACCGCAACCACGACGGGCAGATTAACGCTTCCGACCGTTATTACTATAAATCGCCGGATGCCAAGGTAACACTCGGCTTCCAATCGAAATGGCAGTTCTACGGCTTCGACCTCGGTATTACCCTCCGTGCGCACCTCGGCAATTATGTCTATAACGATGTGCTGGCAAGCAACCTGCAATGGGTAGAGTCGGGCAAGGTATATAGCGCACAGAACGGCGGCTACCACGGCTTGCTGCGGAACGCATACAATACCTATTGGAAAGACGGCTTCCAGTCGAACAACCTCAAGACGCTGCTCTATAATGCGGATGGTACAACCACAGTCGGTACTTCGTCCGAGTGGTATTTCTCCGATCGCTTCGTAGAGAACGCTTCGTTCCTCCGTATCGACAACATCACCTTGGGCTATACTTTCAACAAGCCGACTATCCAAGCGCGTATCTATGCTACGGTATCGAACCCTTGCGTATTCTCGAAGTACTCGGGGCTTGACCCGGAGGTCTATGGCGGTATCGACAATAACATCTATCCCCGTTCGATGACTACGGTCATCGGCTTGAGCCTCCACTTCTAGTCTTACAACCAAACTTTGAAAACGATTACAGATATGAAAGCATATAACAAGATATTCTTAGTGGGGTGCATTGCGGTGTTGGGACTGACGGCATGTTCCTTGAATCGCACTCCCGACGACCCCAATACGATAATGACCTTCGACCAAGACGCCGTGTTTACCAAGATATATGCCACTCTTGCCACCACGGGGCAGAATGGTCCCGACGGGGACGGCGATGTCGATGGTGTGGACGAGGGTACATCTTCTTTCTACCGTATGTTGTGGGAGTTGAACGAATTCCCTACCGATGAGGGCTGGTGGATATGGGGCGAC
>CAVFIY010000221.1:0-3987 GCA_963622435.1 Bacteroides uniformis
CCCGCAGTGTCTTTTACAAACCCGAACCACTCCACAACGGAGATATTCAGGTGATTATCAAAGAATCGGAAATAGCGCACATTGGCAATCTCTATCACGAGTCCGAGGGCATACACCACGCCGTAGTACCAACCCGCAGCGTGCAGTGCCTTGCGGTTCCATTGGGCATACTGCTCCTTGTGGGCGGTGCAGAGCGTTCCTATCGTGAGGAGCAGCAGCGGCAATGCGGTCACATAGCAGGCAATCAGGTTGTCAAACTTGAGCCCGACCGCCATAGCGTGCCCTGCCAACGCCCAATCAATGCCGGCAGCGGGGGCGTTGTAGAATAGCAACCCCATGCGGCACACCCCCAATGCGAGCAAGCACAAGAGATGTACGGCGAGCAGAAAATAGATAGTATGTAGCAGTTTACGAAGCATACGAAATGTTTTAACGCAATGGCACGATTATTTGGCCGTGAGCGTTTGCATAATGGTTTGCGTAATGGCTTGCGCCTTTCGGGTACGCTCGGCATTGGGATTCACCTCTTCAATCGGCTGATTTACAGCCGCATCGATAATCGTTACGCCCGTTGTGTCCATCAGCGCAAAGCCGTCCACAAAATTATAATAGGCGTACGGAACGCTATGCGGGTCGAGAATGTCTTTCGCAAAGACAAATTGCGATGCGTCTATGCCCAATTGGTGCAGCAGGGTCGGCACCCAATCGATTTGCGAGGCGAGGGTCGAGACGGTACGCGGCTTGCTGATGGCGCCTCCCACCATCACGAGCGGAATCCGATAGCGGAGGGTGTCGTAGTTCTGCATGCCCTCGGGATAAGGGAATCCATGGTCGGCTACCATCACTACCACGGTGCTGTCCCACGACGGGTCGGCACGCAGCGAATCCACAAAAGCCCCCAAACAACTGTCGCTGTAAGCAATGGCGTTGAGGTATGGATGCTCCAAATGATGATAATTCACCTCAAACGGTTCGTGGCTGGATAGGCTGAGAATCACGTCAAAACACGGTGCCGAGCCGTTTTGCCGTTGGCGGATATCCTTGGCGGCATAGTCAAACAGAATATGGTCGGGCACACCCCACTTGCTGAGTCGGTCCGCAATAGGGAACGAATGGTCGGACACCCGCTGCTCGAATCCGCCGCTCACCAAATAGGAGCGCATATTCGTGAAATCCTCGTCGCCGCCGTAGTAGAACTTCAGGTCGTAGCCGTTCGCTTTCAGCACCTGCCCTATCTGCGGCAGGCGTTGCGAGGCAGACGGAATGGTCATCACCGAGGTCGTGGCGCAGCCGGGGAACGCCCCGAGTACGGCCATCACACCTCGGTCGGTGCGGTAACTGTTGGCGTAGATACGATTAAAATAGACCCCCTCTTGCGTGAAGCGTTGCATATTTGTCATGGCAGGCAGCGCATTCGCCGAAAAACTCTCCAATATGCAAAGCACGATATGCGGGCGACGGGTCGTGAAAAGCGGTTCGTCGTATTGCGGAATCGAGTCCTGCGAGGGTAGCAGTTGAGCCATGTAGGCGCTGCTCTCTTCCGTTGTCATATAGTGGTATCGCTCCGTGTTGAGTGTGTTTTCGCTCAGCGACTCCACCACATTGAATACAGGATTTACGGCAGCCAAGTTGAGCACACGGTTCTCGGAGTAATAGACCCGCCCCGTGTTCATAGTCGATACGGTCACGCTGCCGCGAATGGGCAAGAATAGCAGCGCGGTCAAAAGAAAGAGTACGCCCGTGTAACCTGCTTTTCGCCACCCACCCTCAATAGGCGGTAGGGGCGCACGGAACAGCTGGCGATAGACTATCCACCAAAAGGCGTACAGCACGCCGAACAGAACGGCGCCCAAGCACCACAGCCACCACGGAGCGCAGGCAAGCACCTCGTTGGGCGATTGCAGATAGTCGAAAATATCTTTGTCGATATGGTAGCCCCAACTCGGGAAGCAGCCGTTGTCTCCGATAACGGTTATCAGCGCAATGGCGAGAATTAACCCTGTGTAGATGTGTGCCATGGTACGCACTACTTTATGAGGTACCCAACAGCTGACGCACAGCAGCAGACCGAACAGCAGCGTGATATATCCCGCCACGCTCAGGTCGAGCGGCAGTCCGTGCCAAGGCACCAGAAACCAATCCTTCCAAGAGACATCGCCCAACAGACTATGTTGCCAAAGCATAAACAAGGGTTTCTGTACGGCGAAGAACAGAACCCAATAGAGATAATACTTGCAAAAAGATATAAGACGCTCTTTCATATTAAAAATCAATGGTATAAGTGGCGAGTATGCCGGTCGGAACATTGAGAATGATAGACGAACGGTTGGCTTGCGGAATGTCTTGCACAAAGGCAAACTCCGCCAAGTCGTTGCAGAAATCCCAGATATTATAGCATTCGATGTTGAGCCGCATACCCATATCTTTGACCGTCCATTGGGCTTGTGCGTGCAGGTCGCACATATACCAAGCGCCGTGGCGCGAACCGAAATTGCCGTCGGTCGGGTTGGTGCCGCGCGACTCGTAGGGCAGTATCGCCACTTGCCCGTCGTGTTGGTAGTAGCGATAGGCGGTGAAGGGTTTGCCGTCGGTCCATTTGATGGTCAGCCCCGCTTGCACCCACTTGCAGATGTTGTACGATAGGTAGAATCGTGCCACGTAGCCTTTGTCCAAATCGAGCCGCCCCACGCCGGGGTATTTGCCGTCTTGGTTTTTCACCACATTGGTCGTGTTCGGGTTGGCGGTCGTCTCCGAGAGTACGCCCAGCGTGTTGCTGTTGGCTCCGTTGCCAAGCCCGGTGTAGCCGGCAGCCTGCATTGATTGCCAGCTGAGGCTGACCATCACTTTGCGCCCGGTGTAGGTGTAGCGTGTCAGTTGCGAGAAGAAATAGGGCGAATTGAGCAGTCCGTTTTTGCCGAACGAGGGCGTGTAGCCCACTTCGTAGTTTTTCTCCCCCGCGTACGGATAGAATACATTGAGGTCGCCTTCTATGTTCGGGTCTTTCTCTTGCCGATATTCGCCGTATTGCTCGGTTGCGCCTGCGTAGTAGGTGTGCCACACATCGAAAAACTTCTTGTAGTTGTTTTGCAAAACTATCTCGTGTCGCCCGCCCCGCTTGTCTTCGAAATGGAAACGGATGGGGATATTTACTTCGATGTACGAGGTCTGTCGCAAGTTTTTCTTGTAGTCGTGGTATTGCCCGCCTGTGGTGGCAAACAGGTTATTCGTGCCGGCATAGTAGATGTTGGCATTCATGTAGTCGTTCGAGAAATAGCGGAGATAGTCCATCGTGTAGGGCAGTCGGTTGTAGTCCGCCGACAGTCCTGCTTCGAACCACTTGCACGGGTGGAAATCCAATGCCGCACCCGCTTGCACATTGGGGCTGACTTTGCTCTTTTGGTGGAGCAGTATGGCGTCTAAGGTGAAGTCAGCGTGCCCCGTGAGTGTGAACCACGAGGTGGGCGCATAGCGTGCTTTCAGCCCGACCGTGTTTTCCAGTAGCCCGCCTGTGTAGGCGTTGCTGGTCCATTCGTAGCGGTATAGGTCGGTCGCCACGCTGTCCACGGGCGATTGCAGATAGACGGAGTTGCTGAATTGTGTGGCTTCGGGGTTGAAATGTACGAGCGAGTTGTAAGCATCCACAAACACCGACAGCCACGGCAGTACGGGCTGTTCGTAATTCACCGCCCAACTCAGAATGTGAGTCTGCCCGTCAGCGACCCATGGCGAGAAACTTTCCCCGTCTTGGTCGATGATGTTTTTGCTAAACGAGCGGTCGTTGTGATGCGTCACATTGGTCTCCCAAGTCAGCCCCGTTGTGAGGTACTTTTCCCGAAGGAACACCGAACCAACATACGATTTTAGGTCATACACTTCGTTGTAGTTGTATAGATATTCGCTGCCCGCGTCCGACCGTCCCGAGAAGTTGAACCGATAGCCAATCTGCCGTGCCTTATTATTCGACGGGATAGGGAAGTACCCGTCCGC
>CAVFIY010000222.1:0-3949 GCA_963622435.1 Bacteroides uniformis
AAGAAGAAGTGAAACTGATGCTGCTGCCGCAAGACCCCGAAGACGGGAAAAATGTAGTGATGGAAATCCGTGGCGGCACGGGTGGCGACGAAGCGGCGCTGTTTGCGGGCGACCTATTCCGCATGTACACGAAATACTTTGAGTTGCACGGATTCAAATACACGGTGTCGTCGTTCTCGGAAGGGGCTGTGGGCGGATACAAGGAAATAATCTTCAATGTAACGGGGCAAAATGTGTACGGCACGCTGAAATACGAATCGGGCGTACACCGTGTGCAGCGAGTGCCTGCCACCGAGACGCAAGGGCGGGTACATACCTCGGCGGCGACTGTGGCAGTGCTGCCCGAAGCCGATGAGTTTGAAGTACACATCAACGAGGGCGAGATAAAATGGGAAACTTTCCGCTCGGGCGGTGCCGGCGGACAGAATGTGAACAAAGTGGAGTCGGGTGTGCGGCTGCGCTACAACTGGAAAAATCCGAACACGGGCGAGGTGCAAGAGATACTGATTGAATGTACCGAGACGCGCGACCAACCGAAAAACAAAGAGCGGGCATTGGCACGACTGCGCACGCAGATATACGACAAGGAACACCAGAAATACATCGATGACATAGCGGCGCGGCGCAAGACGATGGTCTCGACGGGCGACCGCTCGGCAAAGATACGCACCTACAACTACCCGCAAGGGCGAATCACCGACCACCGTATCGGCTACACGGTTTATAACCTCGCTGCCTTTATGGACGGAGATATACAAGGCGTGATAGATGCGCTGCAAGTAGCCGAGAACGCTGAACGCTTGAAGGAGAGCGAACTATAAATAGGAATGGACACGGACGCTACATATTCTCCCACATTGCATATCGTGCAAGACCTGCGGCAAATTATACAGGATGCCCGCGGGCGAGTGGCGGCGCAAGTGAACTCGGAACTGACCTTAATGTACTGGCATATCGGCGAGCGTATCAACCGAGAAGTACTTGATAATCAGCGCGCTGAATACGGGAAACAAATTGTCGCGACGGTGTCGCGACAATTACAAGAGGAGTTCGGCTTTCTTCATCCATACTACTACCCCAAACATGCAGTCACAAACATGAGCGGTGCGAATCACTAACACGCAGTCAAGAATATGTACCTGTTTTATACACCGGATATAAAGACGAGCAAGTGCCTTTCCGAGGAGGAATCGGGGCACTGCGTGCGGGTGCTGCGCTACACACGAGGGGATATGATTCTGCTCACCGACGGGCGGGGGACGACCTACGAGGCACGCATTACCAACCCGCACCCCAAGCACTGCGAGTTCGAGGTGGTAAGCCAAACGCCACAACAGCGATCACACCCGTTTCATCTCCATATCGCCATTGCGCCGACAAAGAACATCGAGCGGCTCGAATGGATGGTGGAGAAATGCACCGAGATAGGTATCGACGAGATTACTCCCCTACTCTGCCGCTTCTCCGAGCGCAAGCAACTGCGCACCGACCGATTGGAGAAGATTATCCTCTCTGCCGCCAAGCAGTCGCTCACACCGTACCTGCCCGTGCTGCACGAACTGACTGATTATCAAGACTTTATGCGTGAATGTGCAGCCGCACGCCACACGGAAACGGACAAGTTCATCGCACACTGCTACAAAGAAGACAAGCGGTTGCTCAAAGACTTGATTGTGCGGGGGCGTGATGTGCTGGTACTGATTGGCCCCGAAGGAGATTTCTCGGAGCAGGAGGTGCAACAGGCTCTGGCGGAAGGGTTCCGCCCCGTGAGCCTCGGGAACTCCCGCCTGCGGACAGAGACGGCGGGCGTCGTTGCCTGCCATACGGCAATACTGCTGAACGAGTGAGGAAGACCTTCCCCGCCCCCTCCTTCATAAGGAGGGGAGGTCAAAAACAGGGAATATATCTACTGCACATACAGGAGTAATCAATGTGCCTACGACGCAGCCGTCCGTTCACGGAAAGACGCTCCAAATACACGAAAAATGAATCAAATATAGACTAGTATACACTATGACGGAAAAAGAGAAGATGTTGGCGGGATTGGACTATGACGCCAATGATAAGGAACTGCTTGCGGAAGTATTTCACTGCAAAGACCTCTGCCAACAATACAACAACCTGCCTGCGTCCGACATCACGGCGCAACGGGCTATGCTACAAGATATGCTCGGCACTTGCGACGGGGACACCTATATCAACCCGCCGTTCTACTGCGACTACGGCAAACAGATACATGTCGGCAAACGCTTCTTTGCCAATTTCCATTTCACCGTACTCGACGAAGCACCCGTGACTATCGGCGACGATGTGTTTATCGGACCGAATGTGTCGCTCTACACCGCCTGTCACAGCACCATTCCCGCAGAACGCAATACCCGCCACGAGTGGGCGAAGCCTATCACTATCGGGAACAGTTGCTGGCTCGGAGGTTCTGTAACGGTGCTGCCCGGTGTTACGATAGGCGACAATTGCACCATCGGCGCTGGCTCTGTGGTCGCACACGACATACCTGCGAACAGCATTGCCGTCGGCAACCCGTGCCGTGTTATCAAGCACATAGACTAACCACTCTATCTTTTCTCACCTCTCGAACCGTTTCGCACCATGAAGACTGCCAAAGAGAAAATGCTCGCAGGCGAAGACTATTTCGCCAACGACCCGTCTTTGCTGGTCGATGTCTTTCGGTGCAAGACGCTCTGCCAACAGTTCAATACCCTGCCTGCGACGAACACGGCGGGGCATCTGGCGTTGCTGCAGCAGATACTCGGTACCTGCCACCCCGACACCCGTATCGTTCCCCCGTTCCACTGTGATTACGGGGCGCAGATACATGTAGGGCAGGGATTTCGGGCAGGAACTAATCTTACAATATTGGACGAAGGCGAAGTGCGTATCGGCGACGATGTAATACTAGGGGCGAATGTGTCGCTCTACACTGCCTGCCACAGTACCATTCCCGCCGAGCGCAACACATTCCATGTGTGGACACGCCCTATCACCATTGGCAACCGCTGTGTTATCGGCGGCTCTACGACTATACTGCCGGGGGTGGTTATCCCCGACGACACCGTTGTACCTGCGGGGAGCGTATTGGTTTCCCAATGCTGAATGGTGGCGAGTCGCCACAGACAACAATGCACAATGGTGGCGAGTCGCCACAGACAACAATGCAGAATACCGGATGGCAAAGTGCTTGCGGCACGATAGACACTTATAGCAACACTAACTATTTGGAATATGAATATATACAAAATACTTAAGCAGTACGCCCATATAGGGGGGGGGTAATACTAAACTACTGATACTGTTTGGATTACATGCCTTGCATAGACGCTACATTGGTGTGTATATAGACCCTATATTGGGTTGCAACTACCATTGCCGAATGTGCCATTATAGCAGCGACGAGGTACGGCAGGCACGGCATGGGCGTATGACGAAGCAACAGATAGAGTGTGTCGCCAAAGCCTTATTCAGTCGCACGCTCAAACTGCAAATCGGCTGTGGCGCAGAACCCTCCATCGATATGCGCGGCACGATGCAATTAGTGCAATTAGGCAAACAGTACAAAGTGCCGTATATATCCGTCACAAGCAACGGCGTACTGCTTACTTACGACAAACTGCAAGGGTTGTTGGAAGCGGGACTGAACGAACTGACAATATCGCTACACGGAATACACAGAGATACTTATATGAGGTTAATGGGAGCCACAAGCGATTACGATGCGTTCTTGGAACTACTGCAGAATATCAAACGGATAAAGGAGCAGTACCCTCAATTCGTAGTGCGTATCAACTACACTATGAATGCGGACAATGTAGGTGAACTGTCAGACTACGATACGCTCTTCGATGGCATACCGACAGGTGTATTGCAGTTGCGCCCGATGCGGGAATTAGACGGTTCACTCTATCGTAATTTCGACCTGACGCATGTATCAGAG
>CAVFIY010000223.1:0-3935 GCA_963622435.1 Bacteroides uniformis
TAGTCAAACGGTTTGTTCCAAACCGCCGCGGGTGGGGACACCCACGCCCCCAGGCTGCGGACAATGCACAATGGTGGCGTGTCGCCACAGACAACAATACAATGCACATGCTCAATTCCTAATTCCTAACTCCTAATTCCTAATTGTGTAAATTCTTAATTCATAATTCTTAATTCATAATTAGCAACAATGCTGACGCTACTCTCTCCTGCACGCGACTGTGCTGTCGCACGCGCCGCCATACAAGCGGGCGCAGATGCTGTCTATATAGGAGCACCCCGCTTCGGCGCACGACAAGCGGCGGGCAACTCCATCGACGACCTCGCGGCGTTGGTGCAGTACGCCCACCTCTACGGCGTGCAGGTGCTGGCTACGCTAAACACGCTGCTCCACGACGACGAATACCCCGAGGCGGTGGCAATGGCGCACACCCTCTACCGCATCGGCGTAGATGCCCTCATTGTGCAGGACTTGCGCCTCCTCGAATACGACCTGCCGCCTATCCGCCTCCACGCCTCCACGCAATGCGACAACCGCACCGCCGAGCAAGTGCTGCGTCTGCAACAGTTGGGCTTTCGGCGGGTGGTACTCGCCCGTGAGTTGAGTATCAGCGAGATACGGGCTATCCACGATAGCGTCCTCGCTTACTCCGCCGCACACGGGGAGCCGCCCATCGAGTTAGAGGCGTTCGTGCATGGTGCACTCTGCGTGTCCTACTCGGGGCGGTGCTACGCCAGCGAACGCCTGCTCGGGCGCAGCGCAAACCGCGGCTGCTGCGCACAGATGTGCCGCATGCAGTACGACCTGCTGGACGCCGACCGCCGCGAACTGACCGACGACGAGGGGCTGCCTATTCACCAACGCTACCTGCTGTCGCTGCAGGACATGAACCGCTCCCACTCGCTGCAGGAACTGATAGACGCGGGCGTAACCACCTTTAAGATAGAGGGGCGGCTCAAAGACGAGGCGTATGTGACGAACCTCACCGCCTACTACCGCCAATGCCTGGACGCACTTGTGCCGCCCGCCGAGCCGCACCGCTACGCCCTGCCGTTCACGCCCGACCCCGAGAAGACCTTCCACCGCGGCGGGATAGACTATTTCCTCCACGGGCGCACCCCCGAGATGGCGAACTGGCACACGCCCAAATCGACGGGCGAGTATATCGGCACTGTCGTCAGCGTGGCGCACAACGGGCTGCGTGTGCGGCTGCGGGAGGGCGTGGTGCTGCACACGGGCGACGGCCTCTGCGTGGGCGACCAAGGCTTTTCCGTAAACCGCATCGAGGGCGAGCGTATCGTGCCGAACCAACTGCCCAGCGGTCTGCAGGCGGGCGACAGGCTCTACCGCAACGCCGACCCCGTGTTCCTGAAGTCGCTGACCGCCGAGCGGCGTATCCCCGTGCGGATAGTCTTCCGCGAGACACCGACGGGGTTCGCGCTGCAGATAGGCGAGGCAGAGGCAGCGTTCGTCGCACCGCACGAGGCGGCGAACAACCCCGAGCGGGCGAAGGCGACCCTGCGCACCCAACTCGGTAAGTTAGGGGACACGCCCTTTGTCGCCGACACGATAGAGATAGCCTCCGCCCCGTACTTCATCCCCATGGGACAGTTAAACGAGTGGCGGCGCGAGGTGGTGGCACGCCTCATCGCCCTTCGGCAGACGCAGCACGCCGCCCGCCCCGACCACAGGCGGGCGATGACGGCAGAGGACACTGCCCTGCTTCGCACGCTCGAGCAAGCGCATCCGCACGATGCCGCAGCCGCCGACTTCCCCTACCCGCTGATGACCTGTCGCTACTGCCTGCTGCACGAGATGGGACACTGCCGCAAGCAGCACCCGCTCGAGCGAGAACCCCGCTACATCCGTCTGCGCAACCAAACACTGCTGCGCCTGGTGTTCGACTGCAAGGCGTGCGAGATGAAGATAGACCTCCCCGACCCCTCCAGAGGAGGGGACTGCAAAGAAGACTCTGACCTCCCCGACAGCGCAAGCGCCTCCAGAGGAGGGGACAAAGACCTCCCCTAACCCCTCCATAGGAGGGGGATAAAGACCTCCCCGACCCCTCCAAGGGAGGGGACAGCAAAGCATAATTACGCCACAGCACATGAAACAAACCTTTCCCGTACTACTCTTGCTTGCCCTGCTTGGCTTGGCGGGGTGCCATACGCAGAAGAAAGCCGTCCTGCCCGCAGCGGCGAACCCCGCCCCGCAGGCGCAAGCCGACACTACCGTGCTGCCGCTCTTCCCCGCCGAGGCACTCTATATCATCGGGCGTGAATGGGAATGTCTGCACGACTCCCTCTCGCCCAAGTACCTCACGCCCCGTGCCGCCCGCGTGCGCACCGACTCGGTGTCGTTGGCGGACTATATGGAGCAGCGTCTGCTCGAACTCTACCCCGAACGCGCTTATGCCGGCTACATCCGTAAGGTGGAACAGATGGCATCGCTGCTGCTCTATGCGGGGGCGGAGAACGCCACTATCTCGAACCTCATCGGCGGCGAATTGCCCTCGCCCGACCAACTGAATGCGCACCTCCTCCCTCCCTCGGCGGCGGTGAGCGACAGTGCAGAAATGGCGCTGCTCGAACTCAACCAAGCGGAGCAAGAACGCCTCTTGCTGCTCAACAGCCTCGCTTCGGGCAAGTCGTTCGTCCGCCGCAGCACACTCGATTCGCTCTCGGTGTCGTCGCTCGAGGAGGAGAACCTCGGCATCACGCTGCTGCTTTGGCGGGGACCTCGTTTCTTCTACCGCGTGTTGCAGAGTAAGGAGCGTGCCACCCACCTCGCCGAGTACTACTACCCCGGCGCCACGGCGGGCGGCATGCGGGGCGATGCCTATCGCCATCTCTGTGTGAACGCCCTGCTGCGCACTTATGTCGGGCTGCCGATGACCTACCTTATCATGGACCTGTTCTGGGAACATGCCCACCCCAATCAGCCCTGCGACCGCTATATGGACTTGCATAACAACATCGTCGGGCGACAGACGCACTATGCGGACTTTGTCTATACCGTGCCGACCGACAGCCTGCTCGTCGGGCGACCCGCCTGGGAGCAGTGGGCGGAGCATATCCACGCCTTTATCGAGGACACCGCAACGAATGCCGATTTCCAACACTGGAACAAAGAGTCGCCCTCGTTCATCGTCATCCCGCAGTCCCAAGCCGTTGACCAGGGGAAATACATCTACTGGCTACGAACTAATTAAGAATTAAGAATTATGAATTAAGAATTAGTTTGCGTAGGAACTTCTCCCTGTTGTTTCCCTGATGTTACCCTGTTGTTATGCGGTGCATTCATAATTCTTCATTCTTAATTCTTCATTAGAAGCAGGGAGGATAGACAATAAAGAGGCAAAGGAAGAGGTAATGAGCAGGTAATAATTAGCGGCTAATTGCGGCAAATTAGCGGCGAATGTCGGACGAATTACCCTACCATTACCCTACCACTACCCTACCACTTATGACTCTTATAAGGGTTTTACAGGGTTTATAAGGGTACATTGAACGGGAAAGATAAGGTAAACGGTGCTGCAAATAAGGTAACACCGAAGAAGACTCCTGTACCCGGTGAATAATACGATAATACCACTTGCCTGCCTATAGGGAGGCGAACGAGTAAATAGAAAAGAGGCTGTCTATTGGGTTAGGCAGCCTCTTTCGGTTTAGTATGTCCCGCTTGGGGCAAGGGTTTAGTACATCCCGCTTGGGTTAGGGGACAAGTACTTTGTAGGTCGTATCGCCTACGCAGAGCAGGTACGCCCCTGCGGTTACTGCACGGAGAGTATGTTCCCCTGCTACTGCAGGTGCAGCCGACAGCAGTGTACCATCCACAGCATAGAGGCGGACAGGCTGTGCTTTCTCGGTCGAAACAAGAATGGTATGCTCGTGTACGCTAATGCGGACACCGTCAGCAATCGTATTGTCTATTGC
>CAVFIY010000224.1:0-3928 GCA_963622435.1 Bacteroides uniformis
CCGAGGTGCTGCGTGACCATAAAGTCAGTTTCTCAGAGCAGATAAAAGAGGAGATTGAAGAGGTGCGAGAGGGGGTATTCTCTGTGTATCAGTATGTTATGAAAGCGTATATGGAGGTGAGCATGGACGCACTGAACGACGCTAACAAGCATGAGGACTTGGTGGATACGCTTACGGACAAAATGGCGGACCGCAATGTGGAGCGGCTCTCACGCGACGAATATACGCCCGTGGTGGGAGCGGAATATCTGGAGTTTGCAAGCGACTCGGAGCGTATTGCCGACCACCTTATCAATGTCGGTAAGTCGATACGCACGATACTGCAAACGAGTGCCGGTTAGTGGACTCCCTTTTGAACGGACGGCTAACGCCGTATGGACATGAATTATAATAAATTATTTCGTTCCAAATACATGGAAAATTGAATCAAATATTCTCAAATATATTCCCATGAATGGACGACTAACGCCGTATGGACACAAATTAATCATATAATGCTCTGCGGGAGCACCCGCCTCCAAATACACGAACCGGCGGGTCGCCGGAGACATTAAAATTATCATGGATATATTGGGTACGACAAATCGTGTTTTTGTTACCACCAAACAGATTGATTCCTTATATATATGCGACTGATACACAACCCTTGGCTGGGGATAAACGGCTATAACTGCTACGGATGCTGTCCGACAAACCCGTTCGGTACACACCTAAATTTCTACGAAGACGGGGACGATATTGTCAGCGTTTGGCACCCCACGCAGAACCACCAATCATGGATAAACACCCTGCACGGCGGTATTCAAGCCGTTCTACTCGACGAGGTCTGCGGTTGGGTGGTGTTCCAAAAACTCCAAACGGCAGGCGTGACGGCGAAGATGGAAACACGATATCACAAACCCGTCTCGACGCTGCAACCGTATATCATCTTGCGGGGGCGTTTGCGGGAAGTGCGCCGTAATGTGGCGTATGTAGTGGGCGAGATTTGGAGTGCAGAGAACGAACTGCTCTGCGAGTGTGTCTGCACCTATTTCACATTCCCTCAAGAGCAAGCCAAACAAGACATGGGCTACATCACCCCCACCATCGACGACATAGACACCGAGTTGTCACAATTAACCGACGAGTTATTGTAAACGGACGGCTATCGCTTACTTTGTGAACGGACGCTGCGCGTATTGCCATAAATTAATCACAAAGACAAAAACGGGTGTGTTTTGAAACAAATATTACCACTAATTACCCAAATATGGTTCAAATATGCCCCAAATACTATACAATATATTCCCAATTATATTCATGATAATATTTGAATAATTTTCGTGTATTTGGGGGTGGCGGCTCCTGCAGAGCATTATATGATTATTTTATGTCCATACGGCGATAGCTGTCCGTTCAAAAAAGGATTTATTGTCAGTGCCGGCACGGCACCGGTGGTGGCATGTTTTTTGTGTGTATTGGAGTAAACTAAAAAACGAAATACAATGAAAAATAATCTTTGGGCTGCTTGTGTAGTGGCATGTGGATTGGCTCTGGCAGGGCTGTTCATTTTCCTGGGGTTCTCTAAGTATGCGTCGAAGGATCGTGCCGTTGTGGTGAAGGGGCTTTCGACACGCGATGTGCAGGCGGATTATGTGGTCTGGCCGCTTACTTACAACCTGCAAACCAACGACTTAACTACTGCGTACACCGAGTTGAGCAACACCACCGAAACGATACGCAAGTTCTTGATTAGTAAGGGCTTTGCGGCAGAAGACTTGCGTCGCGGTAACACCACGGTGGAGGATAATTGGGCGAACTATTATGGCAATCGCCAGCCGGACAAACGCTACACCGTCAGCACCACGATGGTGGTAAGCACGAAGGATGTGGCGCGTGTCATCAACAGTCAAGGTTGCCCGAGCGAGTTACTCAGCAAGGGGATTATCGTCAATACGCAGGATTGGAATGTGGATTATCAGTTCAACGGACTGACAGAACTCAAGCCGTCGATGATTGAGGAGGCTACGAAGAACGCCCGTACGGTGGCGCAGAAGTTCGCCGACGATGCCGGTTGTTCGCTCGGGAGTATCCGTAATGCGAGCCAAGGGCAGTTCTCCGTGGAGAGCGATAACTACCAACCGTGGGTGAAGCACATCCGTGTAGTTACCACGATAGGCTACTACTTGAATTAGCCTCCAACCGCACCCCGTCAGGGAGAATAGAGATAGGGCGTGCGGTAGTTAAGGCACGCTGAAGCGCCTCGTTATCAGACACATAATATAAGCGCAATGCATGGGAAGACGGGTATTGATTGAAATATCCGTCTTCTGTGTAGTACCAGCGAATAGTGTCTATCGGGAAACAGCGCAGGGCTTCGCGGTTGAAGTGAACGATGACTTTTACCTGCCGAGGTACCACTTTGATTCCGAGTCGTCCGTCGCGGAAATGTGCCACTGCCACCACATGCGGTTTGCGCACACTCGTTATTTGCTGTTGCTGTTCGGGTGTGAGGCGGGTAGAGATGGTGATATGCCGATTGCCCATGCGGTTAATACGCGCCATGTGCCGACGGAAGAGGTGGCCGTGCGTAGAGGTATCGGGGAGGTGATGGTAGGCGATGTAGTAGTGAATCATCTCGTGCAGAATGATGTCTTCCACCTCCTCTTCGGGCAAATCGAAACAGGTGGAGATACGCAGTACAAAGTCCGAGTTACGATATTCGTTGCGGGAAACGAGGGTGCGTTTATACGACAGCCTCCCGCGGAAACACCGTGCCTTGCTCAAACAAAAAGGCAACATAGGAAGCGAGTTCTCGAAATAGAGGCGGTTGAACTCCTCGAAACGAGTGCGGATATAAGGAACGGTTGGAAACACTGGTTCTAATTAGGAATTGTCCCTGCAAAGGTAGTGATTTTTGTGTAAACGGACAAGTATTTTCGTTGCTTCCTTGCAGGGATGCAGAAAAAAGTGTACCTTTGCCACGGATGCACAATGACTTGAACGGACGCTACGCGTATTACTATGAATTAACCATAAAGGCACAGTATTGTCATTAGTGTTCCAAATACACGAAAAATTATTCAAATATTATCATGAATATATTAGAACCATATTTAGATAATTATGGTAATATTCGTCCATATAAAAAACTCTTTTTGTTTTATGACTAATTAATGGTAATACGCGAAGCGTCCGTTTACCTGCCTATTTTCACATTAAAATATACTCGAACAATGATAAACTATCTTTCTCCTGCCGAGGCGGTGGGTTATGTTAAGAGCGGCGACACGATAGTCGTACAGGGGTCTACAAGTATTCCGATGGTGCTGTTGCGTGCGCTGACGGCGCGTGCCGCAGAACTGAGGGATGTGAAGATTATCAGTGGTTTCGGGGTGTATCCCGAGGATGCGCCGTATGCAAAACGCGAACTGATGGACTCTTTTCGTGCGCTGTCTATCTTTGTTCCTAACAACCTCCGGCGTGCGATGCGAGAAGGGGTGGCAGATACTATTCCCGCTTTCTTGGGCGAGGTGCCTTTCTTGTTCCGAAGCGGGCAAGTGCCTGTGGATGTGGCGTTTTTGAATGTCAGCGAACCGGACGAGGAGGGGTATTGTTCTTTTGGTATAAGCGCCGATATTGCGTTCTCGGGGCAGGAATGTGCCAAGACGATTATTGCACAGGTGAATAAGTATATGCCGCGCACATTTGGCGACCCTGTGATTCATGTAAGCAAAATAACCGCTCTCTGCCGTGGGGATGAGCCGCTAGTAGAAGTGCCGACAACAACGCCCAACGAGATTGAGACGCGTATCGGAAATTATATCGCCGCCGAAATACCCGATGGTGCCACGCTACAGATTGGGGTAGGGGGGATACCAAACGCAGTGATAAACGCACTGCGCAACCACAAACACCTCGGCTTGCATACGGAGGCGATTACAGACGG
>CAVFIY010000225.1:0-3882 GCA_963622435.1 Bacteroides uniformis
CGAGTGCTACTACCAAACAACTAACTAAAAGTTGCACTTGCTTGTTGAATTCACCCCATAGACCCCAATTTAGAGAAAAACTCCCTACTAATTTGGTATATGCAGAAAAATGTGTAACTTTACAAAGTTTTTTGCTGTAGCGCTGATTTGAATAATAATGCCACTATTTGTCCATTAATGATACTCGTCTTTGTTTTATGATAATTGACGGCAATACGGCGATAGCCGTCCGTTCAAAGAGAGGCATACATTAAGCCGTCCGTTCAAAGCGAGGCACACATTACAAGTTACACATTACTAATTGTTTACACCATGAATACTGCGCAGTTACTGAATGTCTATGTCTGGCTGGTGGATACCATCAATGCGGCGGGGCAGATAACACTCGACGAGATTAACCGTCTCTGGGCACAGTCTTCTCTCAACGACACCCATGACAGTCGCATCCCTCGACGCACTTTTCTCAAATGGCGGGCAGCGGCGGAAGAACTCTTCCATATCGCCATCGAGTGCGACAAGGCTTCGCACGCCTACTACATTGCTCCCACGCACGACAGGCGTATCACCGCTGCCCAACAGTGGCTCCTCAATGCGTTCTCGGTGTCGAACATACTCAACCGCTGCGAGGACATCCGCGACCGTATTCTGCTCGAAGACATCCCCTCCGACGCACGGTTCCTCACCACCCTGCTCGACGCCATGCGCTCGCAACGAAAAGTGGCATGTACCTATCGGCGGTTCGACGCCGTCGAGGCACACGATATGGAACTGGATGCGTACTGCGTCAAAGTGTTCAAACAACGCTGATATGTGGCGGGGCGCAGTTCAGACCACCCCGACGAGGTGCGTGTTTATTCACTCGACCGTATTCTTGATATGCACCTACTCGACAGCACCTACTCCATTCCCGCGAAGTTCGATGCGAAGAAATACTTTCATAACTCGTATGGCGTCTTCGCAGTATCGCAAGGCACGCCGGAAGAGGTGCGCGTGCGCGTAACACCCAAGGCGGCGTGCTACCTGCGCTCCCTCCCACTCCACCATTCACAGAAAGAGACAGAACGCACAGACGCCTATTCCGTCTTCTCGTTCCGACTCTTTCCTACCCTTGATTTTATCCAAGAGTTGCGCACACACGGTGCAGAATTAGAGGTGCTAAGCCCCGAGTCGCTACGAGAGAACTTCCAATGCCTGGCACAGGCGTACACACAGATATACAACCGGCGTGTCGCCGGAGACGATAAGTTCTAGTAAACGGACGGCTGCGCCGTATGGACATAAATTATAATAAATTACGCTCCAAATACACGAAAAATTATATCAAAAATTATCATAAATATATTTGGGAATATATTTGGGAATATATTTGGATAATCATGGTAATATTTGTTTCAAGACAACACCCATCTTTGTTTTTATGACTAATTAGTGGCAATACGCGTAGCGTCCGTTTATAAAAGACGCCCTCCCCTATGCGGTATAGTATATTTGACGATATGACACAATGCACGGAGGCAGAAGTGCAAGCACTCCTGCCCCTGGTATCGCAACAACGCCGTGAACAGGCGCTGCAATACCGCCATGTCTTCGGGCAGTTCGTCTGCCTGAAGTCATATATGCTACTCATGGAACTGCTCGGCACCTCCGACCGCCCCGAGTTCTGCTACAACGAATACGGGAAACCGTTTCTGCAGGACGATTGGCAAACATCCGCAGGGACACACTCGAATAGTCCTTTGCATTTCTCTATCTCCCACTGCCGCAATGCGATTGCCGTCGCTGTCAGCGAACAGCCTATCGGGATTGATATAGAAACCGTGCGCCCCTTCCGCTCTGCCCTGGTGGCACGCACAATGAACGAACAAGAGCAGGCAACCATACTTTCAGCAGCCGACCCAAGTCGCGCATTTACTGTCATTTGGACACAAAAAGAAGCCGTCGTCAAATGGCAAGGCACAGGCATCATCTCTGACCTGCGCCCACTACTCGTTGATACGCAAGGTACGGTTACACTGCGCACCTTTGCCCCCGACGGGAAAGACTATATCTATTCCCTAGCGCAGGCGGGAACAATTAACAGTTAACATGCCGAGAAAGACGATGTCTGTTCCGTGGCATGTGGTTTGGGTAAGTTGAAAATTGGGAGAGTAATACAGAAGTCCCCTTTTATTCTTCGACTTGGAGGGCTTTGCCGTCGGGAAGACCATAGGCATAGATAAGGAAGTCGGAGATATAGCGTCGCCATACGCTCCAGTTGTGCCGCCCCTGCGTGCGGCTGTAGTCGTGCGGCATCTGCTGACGCTCCAAATAGTCATTGGCTATCTTCGCACGGCGGCGGAAAATGTCCCCTTTGCCACACCGAATCCAATAGATACACCCCCTACTCTCTTTAGGGAACTGCGCCGCAATCAACACCGGCGAGAACAGTCCCACCACGGCAAACTGCTCATCGGTAGAGGCACTTATCTGCACCGCCTGTCTGCCCCCCGAGGATATTCCTACCAAGCAATTACGGTTCTTCGGACGCAAGTCACGCGCCGTGTTTGGTGCTGCATACGCCGACAAGTGATACGCTTCGTGAATGGTGGCGGCAAGGCGGCGAAAAACCTGCTGCTGCGCAGGCGAGAGGCGTTGCAGCGTACTTTCATAAGCAGCGGCAAGGACGGCTTCGAGGGTATCTGCCGGCAAATAGCGACTGTCGATAAACTGCTCTATCTCAGGGAAATACGGTTCGAACTCGCCGTGGCGAATATGGTGCAGAAAGTCGTGCATACAACGCATATAACACGGAATCTTGTACGCATAGGTGGTGTCATGAACGATGCAAAGAGGCATCACAATAATCACCGGACATATTACGCTGTCCTTGATAAGGCTGTCCGCCAAGGCACTGATATGCGCTTTCTTCTCCCACGCATACTGGTTTCCGTGAATGCCGTGCAGCAGGTAAAGCACAGGATAGACAGAGTCAGGCGAGTAGTCGGGCGGCGTATAAACCGTCATATAGAGAGGATGATTGTCGTGTGCTGCCATTCGTATCGTATCCGTCCGCGCCGACAGCGCAGAACACACCAAGCACAACAACAACGAAAAAAGAACTTTCTTACTATGCATAAATTATTTCGGACTGCTTCTATTTACTTTTGACTACTCAACTATAAACTGCACTCAACGCTAAACTCTCAACACTAAACCGCACTAACGCGCAACTTCATCTTCTCCATTTAGTCTTCTTTGGCAACAGTTTATCTATATGGAACGCGAGGTTCTCCTGGAACTTCTGCGGGTCGGAACGCGCATACTGATAGGCATTCTGCGTCAAGTCGTAAATGCGGTTGCGGCGTGCGACGACCAGTCCCGTTAAGACTATGTTGCACTTCGCAGCAATTTTCTGTCCCGTGGACGACGCCAAATCCACCTTATAGAATATGACATCGCCGTTGTCCATCTGCGCCTGATACTGCTTAGAAAGCAGGTTCTCGGTGAGGAACATGGTCTGATTACTCACATCCGTTGGCATACGGCTGTCGTAGAAATAATAGACCTGCACACTGCCCGTATGAGCCACAGGGCGCGGTTGATTGGCTCCCCGCTCGTTGCTGAACGAGAGCGAAAGCAGCAACATGACATAATACCAAAACGAGATGTTCATCTGTATCAATTAACAATTAAAAGTTAACAATTAACATGCACAGTAGTCTGTTTTTTACGGACGCTACGCGTATTATCATTAATTATAACAAATTATTCTCCAAATACACGAAAGAATATGCGAAGTGGCATGCCGCCACAAACAATCGGCGTGTCGTCGGAGACAACCGGCGTGTCGCCGGAGACAATAATTTATTATGAATAATATTGGGAATATATTTGGTTCATATT
>CAVFIY010000226.1:0-3775 GCA_963622435.1 Bacteroides uniformis
ATTTTCTTCCTCGTAGTTGATTTCGCCGTCGAAGACAAAGGCGGCGGCACCGGTCATGAGGACATGGTGCGTGGGCAGGAGGGCGATGGTAAGGTCGCCACCGAGGAGGTGAAGCGTCACCTCGCTGTCGGTCAAACCTCGTTCGATAGCGGCTACGGCAGTGGCGCAAGCGCCTGTGCCACAGGCGAGTGTCTCACCGCTACCACGCTCCCACACCCGCATTTGTATCTCGTGGCGGTTCTCCACATAGGCGAACTCGACATTCGTGCGATGAGGGAAGTGGGGATGGTTTTCTATCTTTGCGCCCTGTTCGGGACAGCGGGACAAATCTTCCTTTTTCGACACAAAACAAACCGCATGCGGATTCCCCATATCGACTTGCTCGAAAGACAGCGGGGTGTTGTCGATAGCGAGTTCCACCTGACCAAAATAGGTCGGCTCACCCATATCGACCGACACGGATTCTACCCTACCCTCTTTCGTATGCAAAAATAGTACCTTTTTGCCCGACAGGGTCTCTAATGTGATTTCCGTCTTATCGGTCAGCCCCCGCTCATAGACATATTTGCCGATGCAACGAGAGGCATTGCCGCACATCTGTGCCTCCGAGCCGTCGGCGTTGAAGATGCGCATTCCAAAGTCGCAAGTGGTACTGCGGGTTATCAGCACAATGCCATCGCCGCCGATGCCGAAGTGCCTGTCGCTCAGGCGTTTGGCTAAACGGGGTAAGTCTGTTGCAGGCATTGCGTGGCGAGCATCTATGTAGATATAGTCGTTGCCGATACCCTGCATTTTTGTAAAAGTGATTTTCATGCTTCTCGTAGTTTCCGTAGTTGTTTGTTACCTGCAAGCCCCCTCTTTGAGGGGGTGTGGGGGAGTCGTTATTTACACGGTTAATTATTAATACACCAAATCCTATAGGGCAGATACCCTATAGGACCGGTGTCAACACAATTCTATTTTTGTACTCTTTTTTATCAATCAGTACCCATACAAAGTTCTACTAATAAGGCAGTTAGCATGGTGTGCGTGCCTTATATCGAGGTGTGTCGATTAGTGAACGAACAGCATCTCGCGGTACTTCGGCAGCGTCCAGAGTTCGTCATCCACTACCATCTCGAGGTCGTCGACATGCTTGCGGATTTCCTCCATGAGCGGCACGATGGTGTCGTGGAAAGCAATGGCACGCTCACGCTCACTCTCGATGTGGTTGGCTTTCTTGCGAGCGGCTTTCATCTTCTCCACGCCTGCAATAATCGCCGAAGAGTGCTCCTCTATCTGACGGATGATGATATAGTCCTGCTCGTTGAGCGATGCGACTTCTGCCTCTGGGAATACTTGCTTGACATTCAGCACATTCTGCAGCAACATCGTCTGGTGGCGTTTGGCAGCGGGCAGCACATGGTTGATAACGAGGTCACCCAAGACACGCGACTCGATTTGCAACTTCATGGCGTAGTTCTCCCACTTGACTTCGCAGCGCGAGAGCAACTCGGCCTTGCTCAACACATGGGTCGTGCCGAACATCTTTACCGAACTGTCGCTCAGGTAGTTATCGATAATCAATGGTACGCTGGTCTCGCAGTCCAGACCACGCTTCAGAGCCTCAGCCTTCCACTCATCGCTATAGCCGTTGCCGTCGAAACGGATGGCGTGGCACTCGTTGAGCAGGCGTTTGATGACCGTGAACAGCGCACGCTCTTTGGCTTCGCCCTTCTCTATCAGGGCATCCACCTCCTCACGGAAGAGCGTCAGTTGCTCTGCCACAGCGGAGTTCAGTGCCAACATGGCTGCCCCGCAGTTCGCCGACGAGCCTACGGCACGGAACTCGAAGCGGTTGCCCGTGAAGGCAAATGGCGATGTACGGTTGCGGTCGGTATTGTCGAGCAAGATTTCGGGGATAGTACCCACGCCGAGTTTCATCTCCTTCTTGGCGTTGATGATGATACCCTTCTCGACATCGGCATGCTCAATCTGGTTGAGTGCCTCCGTAATCTGCGTGCCGAGGAAGATAGAGATGATAGCGGGAGGTGCCTCGTTTGCGCCCAAACGGTGGGCGTTGGTCGCCGATGCGATAGAGGCCTTGAGCAATCCGTTATGGCGTTGTACGGCTGCCAAGACATTGACAAGGAAAGTAACGAACTGCAAGTTCTGATACGGGTTCTTGCCCGGTGCGAGCAGGTTGACGCCCGTGTTGGTACCGAGCGACCAGTTGCAGTGCTTACCCGAACCATTCACCCCGCCGAAGGGCTTCTCGTGGAGAAGGACACGGAAATGGTGACGGCGAGCGACCTGCTCCATGAGCGACATAACGAGCAAGTTATGGTCAGAAGCCAAGTTCGATTCCTCATAGATAGGCGCTAACTCAAACTGGTTGGGTGCTACCTCGTTGTGACGGGTCTTGACCGGAATACCCAACTTAATGGACTCCTCCTCCAACTCGATCATAAAGCGCAGTACGCGCTCCGGGATGATACCAAAGTAGTGGTCGTCCAACTGCTGGCTCTTGCTGGCATAATGCCCCATCAGCGTGCGACCCGTCATCACGAGGTCGGGGCGAGCGGCAAAGAGCGCCTCATCGACGAGGAAGTACTCCTGCTCCCACCCGAGATAACTATAGACGCGCTTCACATTGCGGTCGAAATAGTTGGCTACTGCGACTGCCGCCTTATTGACTGCCGAGATAGAACGCAGCAGCGGGGTCTTATAGTCGAGCGCCTCGCCCGTATAAGCAACAAAGATAGTCGGGATACAGAGGCGGTCGCCAATGACAAACGCAGGCGACGAAGGGTCCCATGCAGAGTAACCGCGTGCCTCGAAGGTATTGCGGATACCGCCGCTCGGGAAACTACTTGCGTCCGGCTCCTGCTGATAGAGTACACTGCCCGAGAACTCCTCGATAGGGGCACCGTTGTCGTCGAACTCCAAGAACGAGTCGTGCTTCTCTGCCGTACCCCCCGTAAGCGGTTGGAACCAGTGCGTGTAGTGGGTAGCCCCCTGCTCCATCGCCCATTTCTTCATGCCGATAGCCACACTATTGGCGATGTCGCGGCTCAGGGATTTCTCATTGTCCATGAGGTCAAAGAGTTGATCCAAGATGTTGCTTGCGATGTACTCCTTCATCTTCTCACGGGTAAATACACTTTGAGCGAACAGAACACTCGTCTTTGCAGACGGGTGCTTGACCTCAACAGGCTCATGACTCCACGCAGTCTTAAGTGCCTCAAATCGAATGTTACTCATACCTTATATATAATAGTTGTTTTTTCGCTGACGCGTATTTTCGCTTCGCGTATGGTTGCTGGCGCGTATATTCGCTTCGCGTATATTCGCGGTGCGTATGGTTGCTCGCTTGCGCGAGCGTTGGTCAGTTTCCTTGCATGTTAATTATTAACTGTTCATTGTTAATTGACATGCTTTTTCCTTTTCGGGTGCAAAGGTAGAGATATTATGCGATATATGCAAACTTTTCTGCCGTTTTTCTTCGATTTTTCGCAAAATTCCTGATTTTACGCGTCTTTTTCCGTTGTTTTTCGGTTTTTATCCGATTAGGTTGTGTGTTTTGGCGTCTTGCCTGGTATGCGTGGGTGTGGTATGGTGGAGGCGGGTGCGGTGGATGAATGTGGTTACTTGGGTGGGTGGGAGGATTGGGGCTGCGGAGTAGGTTCTATTTTTCCGTATTATTCCTACGGTATTCGTACGGGATTCTTGGCTGTATGTTTCGCTAATGCTTCGGTTATGCTTCGGTAATGTTTCGGTTATCTTATACACTTGT
>CAVFIY010000227.1:0-733 GCA_963622435.1 Bacteroides uniformis
ATTGCTCAAACAAGTTTGGCACTGCCCTCACTTACCGAAAAAATTCTTAATTATTAATTCTTCATTAGAAAAGAACCCCCTCCGTCGCTACGCTCGGCAGAGGGACAGAATTGAATCATTGAATCACTGAATCATTGAATGATTGAATTTTTCAATTTGAAATTTGGAATTTGAAATTGCGGCTCTGCCGCGCCTCACTCCTCATTCCTAATCTCTCACTGCTAACCCACTTTCTCAGTATACTACTGCGCATTGCGCAAAATATGTTGTAGAATATGTTTTTGCGCTGTGTGAGAGGGAAAAATTAGAAAAAATAGTGCTATTTTTATGTTGTGTAGCATAAAAATAGGCGCGCACGCTATTTACAAAATATAAAATTGCGTATCTTTGGCGCGATAATTCATCTATCAGTAATAAAGGCTTTTAGGGGCTCGGAAACTGTCTTAAACCATATAAATAATTTAGGTATGAAAAAGTTTCAGTATGCGCTGGCAGCCGCAATTATGCTGCTTGCGGTTGGTTGTAAAAAAGACGACCTAAAAGAACCAGATCAATCGACTGCACCAACGGACTCTATCCCAACGGATACTGTTCCCGATGAAGATGCTCTTGTCAAGTTCAAACAAGAGGTGGCTATTACTTCGGCCGAGTACATTAACGACAACGATGGCTCGTTGGGCAATGTGATTGCCACGGGCAGTAACGCCGATTACAGCGTAACGCTGTCTATTAA
>CAVFIY010000227.1:815-3740 GCA_963622435.1 Bacteroides uniformis
ATTAAGGGTTCAACCTTTGTCGATGGCACCTATTCGGCGAAGTGTGACGCGGGTGAGTCGCAAGTATGGGGCTTCCTCTTCGGTACCGATGGCGAAGAAGATGGCGGTGGAACGATTTACAACATCGACTCCATCTCGGCAACCGTCAAGAACTACACCGACGAGGGGCGCATCGAGATTACGGCGAAGTACTACACCGCAGCCCACGACTCGCTCTTCATCGTACATTTCGGACAAAAGATTACGCCCGTAGCGAACAAAACCATCAACATCACCGATGCGAAGTTCCTCGACTACAGCAACGACGGCGGCTATTTTGTCATCACCAATGACGATGGCTCGTTGAGCGACGGCGATTTTGCACTCTATTTCTCTTACTATTCTACCCAATTCGTTGGCTCGTATGGCGTAGCGAACTTCAATACCTACTTCAGCGCCTTCGGATATGTATCGGGTACTGGTATCGAGAAGCCGTTGACGGCACTCTATGGCACGGTCGAGGTGAAAGAGGCAGGCACCGACTCCTATTCTGCTGTGCTGAAACTGATGGCATCGGATAGCATATTCTACACCATCAATGTCGCTGGCGACTATGCCGAAACCGGTTATGCGATTGATGCTGAGGACGATATCGCGTATACTTTCGACCCCGCCAACACCTCGGCGCAGTATAACTATGAGTCGCAAAACGGGAAGAACTATGCGGCATTCATTCTCAACGACGGCACAAAGTATCTGCAGTTCATCGCTTTCTACGAGAACGAGAGCGACAAAGATGCCGTAACGATTGTTCCTGCAAATGCATACTATATTGGAACGTACTATGAGTCGGGGACTATTGCCGCCGGTCACTACGATGCAGATGATGGCTCAGTGAGCAACAGTTACTTTGCTACAATCAGCGGGAAGCAGTTGACCGATCCTGTCTATCTCCTCACCGATGGAGCGATTGTCCTCTCGAACGAAGATGGCAAGTGCAAGATAGAGGTGTATGCCACCAACTCGAAAGGCGCGTCTGTGGAGATTACCTATACGGGCACGCTTACCGCGGCAAAAAACAGCACTTCGAACGCTCCGGCCAAGGCATCGAAAGGGATTGTCGCCTCTCCGAATCTGTTTGTTCGCCACTAATCCAATGATTATAAGCGCATGTTGCGCCAACAAAAAGATTGCCTGACAATTTGTCAGGCAATCTTTTTTTATCTCCCCACAATCTCAAACTGCAAGATTTTGCAAGTTTTTGGCTCACGAACTGCAAGAAATTGCAAGTTCTCCTCCTTGGGATAGGTATGGGAGGTTCGGTTAGGAAATGTCTATCAACCAATCGGTCGCACGAACACATCGAATCGTGTACCCGTCCTGCTCAATAGTCTGTGGTTTGCCGTCCATGATTATCAGCTGTAAGTTCTTGCACCCCGTCAGTTGCGCTCCTTTGACCAGTCCGCCCACTTCTCGGTTGTACTGTTTTGTGCTTGGGTCGGTAAAGTTGTAGGTTACTTGCACCAACTCTTCTATTTTTCCCAACCGCACCCGCACGAAATCCACTTCGAAGAGGCGTGACTGCTTGTAGTAGTAGAGTTGTTCCAATTCACTATCCATACGCCGCATGAGTTCGATAGCCACCACATTCTCAAGCCGCCACCCCAGATTGGGGCGCTGTAGCATATCCTCGTGGTTGGTGATGAAAGCGGGGTCAACGGCGTAGTATTTGCGTTGGGTCTGTCGGTCGCGGTTCTTGAACGAGTACAGCGGTAGTGTTCGCACCAAGAACGCCTCCTCCAAGTAGTGCAGATACTGTTTGGCAGTATGCACCGACCCTAATTGGTACTGTTCCGACAGTTGTTTGTACGAAATCTCTTGGCAGAAATTGTCCAACACCCCATTGGCTAAATCCGACAAAGTCTGTTGATATCGCACGCTGTAACGCTTGCAGATGTCTTTTTTGAGAATGGCGTTCAGCAGCGAGAGGGTATAGGTGTGCGGATTGCGCAGATGCAGCAACTCGGGGAAACCGCCCTGCTGCATATAGTCCTCTAATGCGTTGTAGCGCAGTGCATTCGCCTTGGTGCTTTGCGTCTCGGTATCCACTTGCCGCACGGTGCAGTACTCGGCAAACGAGAACGGATACAATTCTATTTGGTTGTACCGCCCCGTGAGGTGCGTCGCCAATTCACCCGATAGCAGATTGGCGTTGCTGCCCGTCAGCAGCAGGTGCATACCCTGCCGCAGTAGCCGATTGACGAACAACGCCCAATCGGGTACATTCTGCACTTCGTCCAAGAACAAGTGATTGACATCGCCATAGACTTTATATACAGCGTCCAACACATCGTTCAGTTGTTCCGCCCGCAGACGAGCCAACTGCTCGTCATCGAAATTGACATATCCGAAGTTGAGTCCGCTCTCTTTGATGACTTTCATGCACAGCGTCGATTTTCCGCTGCGCCGAACCCCTATCACCACTTGCGCCAAGGGGCTGTCCAAGTCCAACAACTTCTCCTCCTTACGCGGGCACCATTGGCGTATATCCGTCGCCACCACCTCTTGCTTTTGGTCTTGCAGTATGCTAATCAGATCCATAGTATTCTATTTCAACGATTTACGCCTGCAAAGGTACAACCTTTCTCTCAATCCCACAAGCCTGTACTGCAAGAATTTGCACTTTTTCGCCATGCGAACTGCAAGATTTTGCAGATTTTTGCTCGCTAAACTGCAAGAAATTGCAAGTTTTTGGCTCACGAACTGCAAGAAATTGCAGATTTTTGTGTTGCGAACTGCACAATTTTGCAAGTTTTTGTTCTCGCTTATCGAAAAAATCTTAATTGTTCATTTTTCATTCTAAATTGTTAATTGACATAGAACCCTACCCCTGCTTCGCAGGTACTCCCCTTGAAAAGGGGAGAGGACTGAACCAACATCGGCGCG
>CAVFIY010000228.1:0-3729 GCA_963622435.1 Bacteroides uniformis
CATCCGGCAGCCTGGGGGCGTGGGTGTCCTCACCCGCGACGGCTCGTCAGAGCCGGTTGACTATGCTGTATTTTCTTTTATTTGAATAATTTTTCGTGTATTTGGAGTGTCTTTTTTGACAGACGGCTATCGCCGTATTGTCATGGATATCTCACAAAAGTAATTTCTTTATTTGAATGTTATTTGAACATATTTGTTTATTCCGCCCCTCCTTGCTTTATGAACAATTTATGTACATACGGCGCAGCCGTCCGTTCACAAACGCCCCTCTTAACTACAAAGAAAGTAGCGTATCTCGAAAGAGACACGCCACTTCAGTTTGTAACATTCTGCTTGGAGAGTAATTAGCAGTTCTTGGCTTTTTCTACGATAGCCTTGAATGCTGCGGGCTGATTCATTGCGAGGTCAGCCAGCACCTTGCGGTTGATAACCACACCCGATTTCTTGAGTGCGCCCATCAGTTGGCTGTAACTCAGACCCTCGAGACGAGCAGCGGCATTGATACGCTGAATCCACAGTGCGCGGAAGTTGCGTTTCTTCGCCTTGCGGTCACGATAAGCATACAGGAGGCCCTTCTCCCAAGTGTTTTTGGCAACTGTCCATACATTAGCACGGCCACCAAAATTGCCTCGTGTGAGGCTCATGATCTTCTTTCTACGGTTGCGCGATGCAACATGATTTACTGATCTTGGCATAGTTCTTTACTACAATTTTTTGGTGGTTAGTACTTAACGGAGCAGAAGCAACTCGCGTACGGAACGCATGTTCGTCTGGTCAACCATCGTAACATGAGTCAGGTTGCGTTTTTGTTTCTTGGTCTTCTTCGTCAGAATGTGACTTTTGAAAGCGTGTTTACGCTTGATTTTACCGGTTCCGGTAAGAGTAAATCTCTTTTTGGCACCGGAATTCGTTTTTACCTTTGGCATTTTGTTAATATATTAATGAGTTATACATCGGTCTCAGGCAGCCTAAGGGGAAGCCTTTTGACCGTTTTTTTGTTCAGATGTTAGACCGCTTGCGCTGTTAGAGGTTAGACCGTCCTGCGGACTGTTGGAAGTTAGACCGCTGCGCTGTTAGACCGTCCCACAGACTGTTAGAAATTAGACCGCGTCGCTGTTGGAGGTTAGACCGCCGCGCTGTTAGACGCAAACTTACACACTTACCAATCGAGCGGCGCAGCAGCTTCATCCCCTTATGACTTCTTCGGCGAGAGGTTGAGAATCATGCGCTTACCCTCGAGCGATGGCACGGCTTCGGGCTTACCGAACTCCGCCAAGTCGTTCGCAAAACGGGCGAGCAGCAATTCGCCCTGCTCCTTAAACACAATCGAACGCCCGCGGAAGAACACATACGCCTTTACTTTGTTGCCGTCCTTCAGGAACTCCTGCGCGTGCTTCAACTTAAAGTTGTAGTCGTGGTCATCGGTCTGCGGTCCGAATCGTATCTCCTTCACCTCCGTTTTCTTGGAGTTCGCCTTCGCCTCTTTCTCTTTGCGTTTCTTCTGATAAAGGAACTTCTGATAATCAAGGATTCGGCAAACAGGAGGCTCTGCATTCGGCGAGATTTCTACCAAGTCCAGGTTCTGCTCATCTGCCATACGCATGGCAGCCTGGAAAGAATAGATACCTTGCTCTACATTGTCGCCGACAAGGCGAACTTCACGGACGCCGCGAATCTTATCGTTGATACGATTGGGCATCTCTTTTTCTACTCGACCACGCTGTGGTCTGTTGGGTGTTGTTGCTATAGTTTTATCCTCCTGTTAAAGTGGCGAGGGGATTTCTCGGAGTACCCTCATTCTCCTGCTCGTTTCGTTCCTGTTCGGACACAATTTGCCCTTTCCACGAAAAAAGCGCACAAAGGTACGACTATTCTTTGGAATACGCAAATCCGCACTGCATTTTTCTTAATTTTCTTCGCTAATGTGCATTGCCTATTCCCCGCCAATCAGCGGTCAAGTCCCCTACCACCACGGAGGATACACGGAGGATACACGGAGGATACACGGTAGATACACGGTAGATAAAGCCGACTTTACCCCACTTTGAAAAGAGTCTTTCCCCGGGTCTGTGCCGACCGAAATCCCCCATTGCGCCGACCGAAAGTACCCGCTGCGCCTACCGAAAACACCCGCTGTTCCTCTCCGCTATCTCATCGACCGACAGCACCCCGGGCAGCGGACTAAATGAACTAGACAAACCGGTCAAACCGGATGAACCGGTCAAACTAGCCAATCTACTTGCAGCAGCAGTGCTTTGCACATATAAAATACAGAAAAAATGCACCTACTATTTTCGTATGTCAAAACTTTTGTGTACCTTTGTCCCCCGATAAGAAAAAAGCGTCCCCGATAAGTATGAAGCGCCCGCAATAAGAAAAAAAAGCATCCACGGGACACGCACTTATACCGTAGGGCGCACGCTTACACAAGACCAACAAACAAACGAATGAAAACATCGCACTTCATCTTCACTTCCCTTTTCGCTGCAGCCCTATTGGCTACAGGCTGTTCCGAGTCCCCCGCTATCAAGAACCCGGGCGACAACAGTCATAACCAAGCAGGTATCTCCACCCTCCCCGAACCGGACAATATCGACATCCCCGACAGCACACTGACTGTAGGTCAAGCGCGTAAGATATGCTCGCAGTTGGCTAGCGGCTCAACCACTACCGAGAAATACTATGTAAAGGGTTGGATACAGAGTATCGATGACGGCAACGCCACCGCCATACAGAATTACGGCAACGCCATATTCACCATAGCAGGTGTCAGCACGGGGGCTTCGACCCAGACGCTGATTGCCTACCAAGTATATGGTAAGGACGGCAAGAAGATTCAGACCGAGAAGGCAGTCGAGGTGGGCGATTTCGTAGTGTTATGCGGTCCGCTGACGAACTACAACGGTACTTACGAGACCGCAGGGCGTGGGGCAGCGTACATCTACTCCAGCACGAACGATGTCTTCAACGGCAAGATTGACACCACCGTCATCACGCCCGACCCCGAGGGTGCGGATGTGCCTGCAGGGACACTCAATGTCTATCAAGCCAACGCCCTCTGCGACAGTCTGATAAGCACCTCGGGCAGCACCACCACAGACAAGTACTATATTAAGGGGTACATACGCAGCATGAGCGACCAATCGTCGGCTGTTTCCCAATACGGCAATGTCTCATTCACCATCGCCCCGACCAAAGACGACTCCTCGTTCTCTACTTTCTACGCCTTCCAAGTCTATGGCAAGGACAAGAAGAAAATAACAAGTACCGAGCAAGTGCAGATAGGCGACTTCGTTGTCATCTACGGGCAACTGACCAACTACAGCGGCACTTATGAGACCGTCGGGCGTGGCAACTCCTATATATATTATAGCACCAACGAGAAGTGGGGAGAATAAGACAATGCATAATGCATAATGCTAAATGCCGAATGCACAATGCACAAGCGCACAAAAGACGAACAAAATAAACAACAAATTCAATACATTAATTCATTAAACAGTATGAAAAAGTTCTTACTTGTAGCCGTAATGGCTATCGCAAGCATTGCTTTTGTCAATGCACAACCCCGTGCAATCGGTGGTAACATCGGTTACGGTGTATCGTTCTCGTATCAACACAACCTCGGCGCTGCCAACATGATTGACTTGGCAGTTGAACTCCCTGCATTCGCAGGTATCGGTGCTACCTGTACCTACGACTGGATCGACCCGTTCAACACCCAAATTC
>CAVFIY010000229.1:0-3716 GCA_963622435.1 Bacteroides uniformis
GTAGGGAGATGGTTCGGGAGTGGTAAGGGAATTGTACTAATTATTGGAGCAAGATGTTGCCAGCAGCAGCCCCGCTGCCACGGCAAACATAGATAATAAACTCTTTTTCATTGTTTTAGAGGTGCTGTTTTGATTATTATTTACCATTATACACTTAACTCCATCGCAAAAGGAAAGCGGACACATATTATGTAATAGGAAACAGATAGGAACAATTATATAATAGGAAACAGATAGGAACTGCCGAAGGGCGGATAACACGCACATCGGCAATTCACAAAGAGAGTACAGACACAAAAAAAGCACACCCAAACGGATATGCTTTTTCTTAAGTAGATGAAGAGTAGAATTAACGGAGTTGGAGCGTTGTGTGCGGATAGTAGTGGCTCAAAATGGATTGATAGGTAGACCCCTCCGCTGCCATCTCGGCTGCACCAATCTGGCACAACCCTACTCCATGCCCCCAACCGTGGCCGTGAAGCACAAAGGCAGTCGGGATTGGCTCATGGATAGTTTGTTGATTCGGTGCGTTTTCGTACTGCGGCTCCACGTCGAACCACGAAGAGTAGAGGCAACTGCGGCTGAGCCAATAGCGAATAGTGAGTTCTTTGCCGATCGTTTCGGTATGGCGTATGCCTACTATCTCGAGCGAATAGATTCGCCCGCTCGCGCCTCTCTGCAAAGGACGAAGGGCGACTATCTCGCCAAAATCGATGCCGGATTTCGTGCGGATAATGTCCGCCAACTCCGCTTGCGTGTAACGCACCTCCCAATCGTGGAAGTCCTGCGTCTCTTGGTCGTAATTGTTCAGCACCGTACGGAGCAGGCGTGTATTGCCCACAGCTCGCCCACAATAGGGGCACTCCACCGGCACGAGATAAGGCACCTCGATATCCTCCCAACACGTGGAGAAGCGCTCGGTGCGCCCGCCGCAACACTTGTGGTAGCGGGTATCACAAATCTCATCGGCGTAGGTAAGCACCTGACCTCTTGTAGCTTGCACCGCCTCCACTGCGCGGGGATTGCGCCGCCGAGTGCCCTCGTAACGCTGGCAGTGGTCGTCGCCACAGACATCGAAACCGACATGCCCCGTGCTGTTACGCCCCAACAGGATATTCATGGCCCAACCGCGAGAGATGACGGCGTGCGCCTTGAGCAGCTCGAGAGGGCTGTCCGCCGACATCTCCGACGAGATGACCGAAGTGAGATAGTCCTCTATATCTAACACATTGACAGCCGTTTGCGTGCCATCGGCATTGTGCAGAATCTTGAGCTCGCCCTCGAACTCTTGGTCCTCGTATCGGTCCCAATGGAAACCAATTCCGATACGCACATTATGCAGCAGGAAGCCGTGTTCACGCTGCTCGTAATCGATATGCGGAGCGGTCAATATGCCTACGCGAATTGTGTTCATTTTGTAATTTGTAATTTTGTTGATTAGGCTGTGCTCCTTCTCCCTGTTCTTTCCCTGATGTTACCTTGTTCTACACCCCCTCCTTTTTTGGGGGGTGGAGAGGTCAGTTGTTCATTCTCGCCACTATTTCCCATGTCCGCAGGCGGTCTTTGTACCAATTGTTGCGGTTCATGGCCGGAATGTCGCAATTGGCATCGGAGTTGTCCTCCCAACGGCGACAGTTGTACACCACGTCGTAGATACGACCGATAGGATAGTCGCGCGAGATACGCAGCCCGACGGCATAGTCCTCGCCGTACTTGGTGGTGGGGAAGTCGATCGTGCGCAGCAACGGCACATAGAATGCCCGCGGTGCACCTAATCCGTTGATACGCAGTGCGTTGTTGCGGCCGTTCTCTTCGGTCCATTCGCGGTGGTCGATCACGCCCGGAGGCAGGATATTGCCCGCAATGTCGGTCATCTGATAGGTGCCTATCACCATACCGTACTGCCCCGACTCGAACGCATCGATGAAACGCTGCACCGTGGTGGCGTCGTGGTAGGTGTCGTCCGAATCCAACTGAATGGCGTACTTGCCGCAGCGGGGATCGTGAATGGCCTTATTCCAATTGCCGCCGATAGCGTGCCACGAGCGGTCTTGCGCGATGTATATCAGTTCGGGAGTGGCCGAGTTCTGCGCACGCTGCCGTTGGTTCTCTTCCAATAACTCCTTAATAACCTCTTGCGTGCCATCGGTAGAGTTGTCGTCCACGATAAAGACATTATAGGAGTACGGCGCACGAACCGCTTGCGAAAGGGCACTGCGAATAGCGTCCCGCACGGTGCGTACTCGATTGCGGCAAGGAATGACGACACTAGCCGTGGTCGCACTCTCGACAGGGGCGAAAGCACGTAAGTCCTTGTATTGCAGCGGCTGGAGGTAGGCACCAATGCGCTTGAGGTGGGCTGTCACGCACTGCTCCATTTCCACCTGCACCCCACGGTTGCGCGGATCGACATAGTCGAAGAGCTTCTCGCCCGACTTGCGGGTGTCGGTCTCTATTTCGTAGTAGAGGTATTCGGGGATATGCACCAAGTCGCAGTCACCCGTTTTGCCCTCGGTGGCACGCAGGCGCAAGTCATAAAGACCTGCATAATCGTAATCGGTGTCCATTGCCGCCACCAATTCTCTGAGGCGGTCGGTGCGCCAAAGTAGCACGCTGCCAAAGTCGAAGTCGTCACGCAATGCACCTTTCTGATAGTCAATCACTTGCGCTTCGATAGTCTTTCCGTCGAGCGACTGAAAGCGGTCGGCATAGACCATAGTCGCTCCCGTCTGCTCCAACACCTGCACCATACGCTCCGCAGCACGATACACCCATTCGATGTCGGTTTTTAGCTGAAGCACGATGTAAGGCGCAGTAGCCGCTTGAGCAATGGCGCGTATCTCACGGGTGGCGCATATCCGCCCCGGTAGTTGAAAAGTTTGTAGTTCCATATCTGTATGTGATTCGATTCCGTTCTAAAATTTACAAAAAAATAGGGCTGTAAAAACAGCCCCACATATATTCCGTTCTCCCCCTTACTCCTCTGTGATGTGCCCATCCTTGAATAGCCACTTTCGCCCTGCATAGCGCTCCGGCCAAAGGGTATTATGCGTAGAAATCAGCACCGTAATGCCGGCAGAACTGATATTGTACAATAATTCCATAATCTCGTTGCCCGTCTCCGGATCCAAATTGCCCGTCGGCTCATCCGCCAAAATCAATTCCGGAGAATTGAGCAAAGCACGCGCAATGACCACTCGCTGCTGCTCGCCACCCGAAAGCTGATGGGGCTTCTTATACGCCTTATCCGCCATACCGACTTGCTCAAGCACCTCAACGACATGATTTTTCATCAAGGTTTTGTCCTTCCAACCGGTAGCCTTCAAAACGAACAACAAGTTATCCTCTATACTTCTGTCAGTCAATAGCTTATAGTCCTGAAACACTATTCCTAACCGACGGCGTAGGTAAGGCAACTGGCGGCGCTTGACCTTCGCCATATCCTGTCCCAACACCACGGCAGTACCCTGAGCAATCGGCAACGCACCATAAATGGTTTTCATCAAACTCGATTTGCCGCTACCCACTTTGCCTAAAAGATAGATAAGCTCCCCCGCCTCGACCTGCAAATTTACCTCACGCAGGACAATTTGCTCTGCCTGATGTATTTCTACGTCCGTATAGTTAATCAGCTGTGCCATATTAAAGCAATAATATCAATAAAGGAATGGGAATCCACGTGTCCAACGTATATAAACACGTACCATACTTATTGC